>JADLHH010000473.1 GCA_020848855.1 Anaerolineae bacterium
CGCAATTGATCCCGTCCTCGCCGTGAAGGAAGCGCTGCCCGACTCGCTCCTCGATGTGCATCAGTTTCGCGACGAAACCACACTGATCGTCAAGCCGGAAGCCATCGTGACGGTCATGCACTTCCTGCGCGATACCAAAGGGCTGGTTTATAACTTCCTGTCCGATATCAGCGCCGTCGACTACTACCCGGACTACAACCGCCCCGGTCGTTATGGCGTGAGCTATCATCTGTATTCGCTGCTGTACAACCGCCGCCTGCGGGTGAAGGTGTTCCTGCCGGAAGATGACCCGTCCGTGCCGACGATTACGGTCGTCTGGGATGCGGCGAATTTTCTCGAACGCGAAAGCTACGACCTGATGGGGATCGAATTTGTCGGGCATCCTGACCTGCGCCGCGTGCTGATGCCCGATGACTGGGAAGGGCACCCGCTGCGCCGCGATTACCCGCTGGGGTACGAGACGGTCATGTTCTCGTTCAACAAGGACGAGATCAACAAGTTCAAGCCGTATGCGAAAGAGTAGGCGATGGCATCCATAACCCCAATCCCAGAGCCAGTGCGCGAGCCGGAACCCTGGCAGGGCAGCGTCGATGAACTGCGCGGCTTGGTCTCCGACCGCGCGATCACCGGCGAGACCATGCTGCTGAACCTCGGGCCGCATCATCCGAGCACGCACGGCGTGCTGCGCCTGCTGCTGGAACTCGACGGCGAAGAAATTGTCACCTGCCTGCCGGACGTGGGCTACCTGCATACCGGCATCGAGAAGAATATCGAAGCCAAGATGTATGAAAAGGCGGTCACACTGACCGACCGTATGGACTATCTTGCGCCGATGTCCAACAACGCCGTGTTTGCGATGGCGGTCGAAAAGCTGACCGGACTCGACGTGCCGCCGCGCGCTCAGGCGATCCGCGTGATCTGTCTGGAGCTGACGCGCATCAACAGCCATCTGGTGTGGCTCGGCACGCACGCGCTCGACCTCGGCGCGATGAGCGTCTTCCTGTACTGCTTCCGCGAGCGCGAGTTCATCCTCGACATGTTCGAGATGCTCTCCGGGCAGCGCATGATGTCCAGCTATATTCGTCCTGGCGGCGTCTGGCGCGACCTCACGCCCGACTTCCTGCCTGCGCTGGAGAAATTCCTCGATTACTTCCCGGCGAAGGTTGACGATTACGAGGCGCTGCTGACCAACAACCCGATCTGGATCGACCGGACGCAGGGTATTGGCGTGGTCGAGCCGGAAGAAGCGATCTCGATGGGCATGAGCGGTCCAAGCCTGCGCGGCAGCGGCGTCAACTGGGACATCCGCAAGGCGATGCCGTACAGCGGCTACGAGCAGTACGACTTCAATGTGCCGCTGGGCGATCACGGCGACGTGTACGACCGGTTCTACATTCGCGTGCAGGAGATGCGCGAAAGCATGAAGATCATCCGGCAGGCGATCAAGAATCTGCCGGGCGGCGCGTTCCGCTCGAATAATCGCAAATTCGTGCCGCCGCCGCGCGCCGAACTGGGGCAGAGCATGGAAGCCGTGATCCACCACTTCAAGCTGTGGACGGAAGGCTACTCCGTTCCTGATGAAGAAGTGTACGTGGCAATCGAAAGCCCGCGCGGTGAGATTGGCTGCTATCTGCACGGCACGGGCGGTAACAAGCCGCGCCGCGTGCATTTCAAGACGCCGTCGTATATGCACATCGGCGCGCTCGGCAAGCTTGCGCAGGGACACCTGATCGCCGACCTGGTCGCCATCATTGGCAGCGTGGACATCGTGCTGGGCGACAGCGATAGATAGGCAGGTTACAAGTTAAAAGTCGAAAGTGGAAAGTAGCCGCTTTTAACTTTTAACTTTCCACTTTTAACTGAAGGAATTGTCATGCTCGCAGAGAAATACGCAGACCGCATCGAAAAGACCTTCGCCAAATACCCCGACAAGCGCTCGGCGGTGATGCCGATGCTCTACATTGCCCAGGAAGAATACGGCTGGGTGACGCCAGAGTCCATCGTCGAAGTCGCCGAGATTTGCGAGATGGACCCGACGCAGGTCACGTCCATCGCCGGGTTCTACACCATGTACTCGGAGAAGCCGAAGGGGAAATACTGGCTTCAGGTCTGCACCGACCTCGCGTGCGCGCTGCGCGGTGCGGACGAGTTCCACAAGCAGTTGAAGGCGTATCTCGAAGTGGAAGAAGGTGGCACGACCGAGGACGGCATGTTCACGGTCGAACACGTCATGTGCCTGGCGGCGTGCGACAAAGCGCCGATGCTGCAGTGCAACTTCCATTATCACGAGAATCTCGATATGGAAAAGATGAAGGCGCTGATCGAGCAGTGGCGCGCCGAAGCGGCAAAAGAATAGTGCTGAGTGCCGAGTACTGAGTGCTGAGTTTTCTCGGTGCTCGGTGCTCAGCACTCAGTACTCAGTACTGTGGATTTGTTCATGCAGGAAAAGTGCGAATGGCATCGCTGAATATCATCTACCGCGAAAAGGATGTCCCGAACATCCACAAATACGATGTCTACGTCCAGAACGGCGGCTACGAAGGGCTGAAGAAAGCCCTGTCGATGGATCCCAAAGCCGTGATCGACGAGGTGAAGGCATCGAACCTGCGCGGGCGCGGCGGCGCGGGCTTCCCGGCGGGCGTGAAGTGGAGTTTCATCCCGCAGAGCGAGCCGGTTAAGTACGTGACGGTCAACGCCGACGAGAGCGAGACCGGCACGTTCAAAGACCGCCAGATTCTTGAGAATAACCCGCACCAGTTGATCGAGGGCGCAATGATCTGCGCCTGGGCGATCCAGGCGACCGCTGTCTATATCTACCTGCGCGGCGAATTCTGGGATGTGGCGCACGAGCTGGACAAGCGTATCGCCGAAGCCTACGCCAATGGCTGGGCTGGCGAGAACGTCGGCGGCACGGGCTGGTCGTGCGGGCTGTACACGCACCTCGGCGCAGGCGCGTACATCTGCGGCGAGGAAAGCGCGCTGCTGGAAAGCCTCGAAGGCAAGCTGGGGCAGCCGCGCGTGCGTCCGCCGTTCCCGGCGAACAAGGGCGGCGGGCTGTACGGCGAGCCGACCGTTATCAACAATGTCGAAACGCTGACGAATGTCCCGTGGATCATGGTCAATGGTGCGGCGGAATACAAGAAAATCGGCACCGAGCAGAGCAGCGGCACGAAAGTTTTCTGCCTGAGCGGGCACGTCAACAAGCCGGGCAACTACGAGCTGCCGCTCGGCACGACCTTCCGCGAGCTGATCTTCGAGCACGGCGGCGGCATCCCGGATGGCAAAGCGGTCAAGGCGATACTGCCGTCCGGCGGGTCAGGACCGATTGTTCGCGCCACCGACGAAGTGCTCGACACCAAGCTGACCTACGAGGATATGGCGAAGATTGGCACGATCCTCGGCTCAGCGTCGGTGATCGTGATGGACGAGACGGTGGACATTGCATGGGTCGCCGCGAAATGCACCCAGTTCTTCAAGCACGAAAGCTGCGGCAAATGCACGCAGTGCCGTGAAGGGACCTACTGGCTGGATAAAGTGATGGATCGCATCATGCGCGGCGAGGGTAAAGAGAGCGACATCGATCTGATCAACAATATCGCCCGGAATATGCAGGGCGTGACGCTGTGCGCGCTGGGCGACTTCGCCGCCAACCCGATCATCGACACGATCAAGAACTTCCCGGAAGATTTCAAGGCACACGTTGCTTCGAACTCGGCGAAGGCGGCGGAACCCGCCGCAGCGCCGAAGGCGGCTCCGGCGCGCGGCGCAGCCCGACGCGGAGCAACCGCCGCCTCTGCCGGAGACTGACCTTGCTCCGCGACGACGAGTATTATGGCGAGCAGGATACTGTCGCTTCATCGCCGTCGTTGTGGACGCGCATCCGGCGCTCGTTTTCGCGCATGGAGCGCTGGCATAACCTGAACTGGACGATAGCTGCCTATCCCGACGTTGCCGCCAATTACGTGCTGCGTGGGGAACTGCTGCTGCGTCAGGGCGATACACTGGGGGCGATTTCCGACTTTCGCCATGCGTTGACACTGGCGGCGCACCAGATGGAAACCGACGATTGGGGTGTGGTCGCCCAGGCGGTGCAGGATCGTGCGCTGGCGGGGCTGCGAGATGCACTTCGCCGCGCCGCGCGTTATAATTCGGGCACCGATTGATCAGGTGGCTAGGCGATTGATTTTGTAGTAGGGGTGAGGTCTGCCTCGCCCCTACGGGGTATGACAGTGAAGAACGCGCCCCGGCGCGGTCTTTTTGGAGGATTGAATGGCGGATACGGTCAAGATTTATATCGACGATCAAGCGTATGATGTTCCAAAAGGGGCAAATCTGGTCGATGCCGCCAAACAACTTGGCAACGACATCCCGGTCTTCTGCTATCACCCCAAAATGAAGCCGGTCGGCATGTGCCGTATGTGCCTGGTCGAGATGGGCAACATCCAGCGCGACCGCGCCACCAACGAAGTCATGCTGGACGATAAGGGTAACCCACAGATTCGCTGGTTCCCCAAGCTGCAGACTGCCTGCACCACCACCGTCAGCGACGGGCTGGTGATCCGCACGGCGACGAAACCGGTTGCTGACGCGCAGCGGAACGTGGTCGAGTTCCTGCTAACGAGCCATCCGCTTGACTGCCCAATTTGCGACAAGGGCGGTGAGTGTCCGCTCCAGGAACACACGATGCACTTCGGTCCTGGCATAAGCCGCATGAATTTCGACGACAAGAAGCACCTCGACAAGCATGTGCCGCTGGGCGACCTGATCGTCCTCGACGAAGAGCGCTGCATCCAGTGCGCGCGCTGCATCCGTTTCCAGGACGAAATCGTCGGCGACGATGTGCTTGCTTTCCACGAGCGTGGGCGCTCGCTCCAGATCATCACCATGAGCGACCCCGGCTTCGACACCTACTTCTCCGGCAACACGACCGACGTTTGCCCGGTCGGCGCGCTGACGACCAGCGATTTCCGCTTCGGCGCGCGCCCGTGGGAGCTGACCAACGTGCCGAGCATCTGCCCGCATTGTCCGGTCGGCTGCAATATCACGCTCAGCACCCGCCTTGATCGCGATTTCGACGGTCGCGCGATGATCAAGCGCGTCATGCCGCGCCAGAACGAACAGGTCAACGAAATCTGGATTTGCGACAAGGGGCGCTTCGGGCATCACTTCACCCGCAGCGACGAGCGTCTGATGCAGCCGATGGTCAACGGCGCGGCTGGCGCGTGGGGTGACGCGCTGAAAGCCGTCGCCGACGCGCTCAAGAGCGGTGGCGAAGTTGCCGCGATTGCCGGCGCGCAGATGTCCAACGAAGACCTGTGGGCGCTGCGCAAGCTGGTCGGCGACGGGCGCAAGGGCGCGTGGCCCCCCACCCATGCCGGTATCGAACTGCTGGCGCAGGTCGGTGTGGGCAAGGGAACTAACCTGAGCAACCTCAGGAGCGGCGACGCCGTGCTGGTGATCGCCAGCGATCTGGAAGAAGAAGCCCCGGTCTGGCGGCTGCGCGTCAAGGGCGCACATGATCGCGGCGCTTATGTGGTCGTGGCGAATGCGCGCAGCACGCGCATGGACGATTTCGCCAGCACGACCATCCGCTACGAATCGGGGCAGGCGGCTGCGGCGTTCAGCGACAAGGCGAACGCCGAAATCATCGAGAAGCTGACCGGCGCGGCGAACCTGGTTATCGTCGCCGGGGCGGAAGGCTTGACCTTCGACAGCAGCCGCGCGCTGATGCAGGCTGCCGCCAATCTCCTGATCACCAGCGGGCACGTCGGCAAGCCGAACAACGGCTTGATGGCGACGCTGCCCGGCGCGAACAGCATGGGGCTGCACTATATGGGCTTCACGCCCGAAGCTGCCGAAGACATCATGCAGGCGCCGCCCAACGTGCTGATCGTGGCGCAGGCGGACATCTTCGCGGATGACCCGAACGCGGCGGA
>JADLHH010000474.1 GCA_020848855.1 Anaerolineae bacterium
CCGTTCGTCCTAACGATCGGTATTCCATAAGCTTATCCTCCGGGCAGTTGATACCGCGATCTTACCGGAAAGGGGCGCATCGGACAAACCGTCGGAGTTATGCCAATTTTCGAGGGAATACGGTGTATGAATAAAATGTAGGGGCGTTACATGTAACGCCCCTACGCCTACAGATTCTTGGTTGTTTCCGATCCGAATTACTGCACGATCAGCACAGTGACCATGCCGAACATGCCGTTCGCCGATTCGGCGTGCGTGAGAATGTGGCAGTGGAACGCCCAGATGCCCGGTTCGGTGCAGTCCACCAGCACGTCGTAACGCTCGCCGGGGGCGATCATGACCGTATCCGCCATGTATGGAACCGGCAGATACCAGCCGTCCTTGGCGAACACCAACTGCGGGATGCCATGCAGGTGCATCGGGTGGATCATGAAGCCTTCGTTGAAGTAGCGGATGCGAATCTTGTCGCCCAGCTTTGCCGAAATCGGCTGCGTGTAGGGGAAGCCCCTGCCGTTGATGGTGAAGCCGAGCGTCGAGTCGTTCAGGATGAATGAATAGTCGCCGGCGACTTCCGGCTCGCGGCTCGCGTCCTTCGGGTCGATGATGAACGCGCCCAGCAGCCCGCGCGACACCTGCTCCGCCGCATTGTGGTGCGAGTGATACATGTGCGACCCGGAATTGCGCGCCGTGAATTCGTAGGTGAAGGTCTCGCCGGGCTTGATCGGGTCCTGGTTGATATAGGGGACGCCGTCCATGTTATTGGGAACGAGAACGCCGTGCCAGTGGATCGAGGTACTTTGCGTCATGTTGTTGGTGACGACAAAGCGGCACTTGTCGCCTTCGGTAATGCGAATTTCGGGACCGGGAACCATACCATTGTAGCCCATCGCCGGGAACAGCACGCCGCCACCGGTATCCCACTGCAGTTCTTCGCAGGAGATCGCGAATACCTTCACGTCGCCGTCCATCGTGAATTCGAGCGGCTTGCGCCAGAAATTCTCTTCCTTGCCGACGTTGTCCAGAAACATCTGAACGCCCTGCTGGTGGTGGGCATCCATCTCGTCCGCCGTCTGCTGAAGCGCGGGAGCTGGAACCGCCGCCATACCGGTGCGCGCCAGCACCGGCGCAGACACCGCGCCGACCGCGCCAGCGCTTACGCCCATCAGTTTCAGAAAATCACGTCGTTCCATTTGAAGCTCTCCTGCTCAAAAGTCTCCTGACCGCGAGACAAGCCTATAAAAATGTTGCACATTGAGATTACCCCATCTTACGTTTACTATAGTTCAATTGTAAGAAGAAAGCACACGCTTCAGCCATGACATTTTTCACTTGTCGGATCAGGATGGCTGGCAAACAATGGTCATACGATCCGCAGTCCAACAATGAGGTGTTCGAGTAATGAGCGAGAAAACCCCGAGTTTCCCGCTGGGTCCGGCGCTGGTTCTGTTCGGAATCGTCGGCGTGCTGCTCATCGCGCAGCTTTCCAACCAGCCGCGCATTCCCCCAGCCGTCCCGGCAACACCGACCGAAATCGTCATGGTTCCGACTGCGACACAGCCCGTCCAGAACGTCGGGTCGGATGACGAAGCCGTCAAGCAGGGGCAAGCGCTCTTCTCGACCACCTGCTTCGCCTGTCACGGCTTCGACGCGCGCGGTATTCCCGGCTTGGGCAAGAATCTGGTCGAGAGCACCTTCGTGCATGATCTGAGCGACGCCGACCTGCTGACGTTCATCATCGAAGGGCGCGCCATCACCGACCCGCTCAACACGACCGGCGTCGCCATGCCGGCGCGCGGCGGCAATCCGTCGCTGACCGACGACCAAATCCTGTCGATCATCGCTTACATGCGCAGCCTGCAGGCTGGACAGCAGATCGCCGCCGCGCCGACAAGCGCGCCAACCGAGCCGACCAGCATTCCCGGCACTGCCGCGCCGTTCACCCTGCCCATCGAGGGTATGAACCTCGCCACGCCCGCACCGGTCGAGCCATCAACCGACGCGGCAGCCATGTACGCCGCCGCCTGCGCCTCGTGTCACGGCGCGAACGGCGAAGGCGCGTCGGCGTCGGCGGTCAGCGCGTGGACGATGAGCGATGACGACATCTTCGCGCTGCTGACCACCCTGCTCCCGGCGGATGGTCAGGGGACGCAGCACCCGCTGTACGGCGGCACACTCTACCTGAACGCCGACCAGCTTCACCTGCTGATCGACTACATCCACACCCTGCCGACGAGCTAACAAAACACCCCCGTAGGGGCACGATATATCGTGCCCCTACACACCCCAAATCGACCATTTCAAGTTTTCGCACCAATGGGCATAATCGCCCCCGGTTTCATTCCGGAGAGCGATCATGGACATCATCAGCTACGGCGATTTCGAAAAAGTGGAGATGCGCGTCGGCGAAATTGTCGAGGTGCAGGACTTTCCCCGCGCCCGCAACCCTTCGTACAAGCTGCGCGTGAGTTTCGGCGCGGAGCTGGGCGAGCGCTGGTCGTCGGCGCAGATTACGCGATATAGCAAGGCGGAACTGATCGGCAGGCAGGTGATCGCCGTCGTCAATTTCGCGCCCAGGAACATCGCCGGGTTTATGTCCGAGTGCCTGATCCTCGGCGCGCCGATGGACGATGGCAGCGTGTCGATCCTGTCGCCGACGCGCCCGGCAGTGCTGGGCAGCAAAGTATTCTGAAGTTGTCGGTACGCGCCGCCGTATTTACAGCCGGAACGCCGCCGGCAAACTCCCCGCCCATGCGCGGATGGCGTTCCAGTCGCGGTGGTCGCCTTCCGACCACACGCCGAACAGCACGCTCAGCCGGAACTTGATGCGGTCGCTCAGCTTCGGCACTTTGCCGATATCCAGTATGCCGGCGAAGAAGCCTTCGCTCACCGGCGACACCAGCGAGCGCACCGGCTGGAGCCAGTCGACCACCGCTGAACGATAGCGCGGGTTCTTCATCGCCATCGTCATACAAACGGCGAATGTGGCGAGCGGCTTGCCCGCCAGTTCCGTCCGGTGCGCCTGCACAAACTGCATGGCTTCCGGCAGCCACTGGCGATTTTGAATCGCGCTGCCGACGACAACTGCCCGATAGGGTGTGATGTCCTTCACATCCTCCACACGGCGAACGTCGACCTCCGCGCCGCTTTCGCTCAGGGTTTTGCCGATGGCTTCGGCGACTCCGGCGGTCGAGCCGGTCATGCTCGCATAGGCGACCAGAATTCTATCCGACATAGCGACACCTCCCTCAAGTGACATCAGAAGTTCAACCTAGCAAGCGGGTCATCGCTCGACCAGTGACGGATTTCCCCATTTTGCATGTAGTTTGTAATACAGCGCGCGGTCGGGTCTGGTGGGGCTGAAATCTGTGGCACAGCAGACCAAGCCGATTGTGGCGATTGAAACAGCACGGCGCAATCAGGTATAATCTCTCCTGAACCTCTCAGGATTTGAAGAAGGCAGGCATGGCAAAACGACCTCCGGTGTACCCGTTCACGGCAATTGTCGGGCAGGACAAGATGAAAACTGCCCTGATTTTGAACGCGATTGATATGCGAATCGGCGGCGTGCTGATTCGCGGCGAGCGCGGCACGGGTAAATCGACCGCCGCCCGCGCGCTGGCAGCTCTGCTGCCCGAAGTCGACGTGGTCGCCGACTCACCCTTCGGCGACGACCCGAAGCACCCTGAAACGTGGTCGGACGCGGTGAAGGAACGCGCCGAGCGCGGCGAGCAGCTTCCGGTTGCGCGACGTAAGATTTCGTTCATTGACTTGCCGGTGAGCGCCACCGAAGACCGCGTCGTCGGCACGCTCGACATCGAAAAAGCGATCCAGAAGGGCGAAAAGAAGTTCGACCCCGGCGTGCTGGCGAACGCCAATCGCGGCATTCTCTACGTCGATGAAGTCAACCTGCTCGATGATCATGTCGTCGACCTGCTGCTCGACTCGGCGGCGATGGGCATCAACGTGGTCGAGCGCGAGGGCATCAGCTTCTCGCACCCGGCGCGCTTCATCCTGATCGGCACGATGAACCCGGAAGAAGGTGACCTGCGCCCGCAGTTGCTCGACCGCTTCGCGTTCTCGGTCGAGGTGCGCGGCATCCACGATCCCGCCGAACGGATGGAAATCGTCCAGCGGCATATCGCCTACGAGGACGACCCCGAACGATTCCGCGAGGCATGGGCGGGCGAAGAAGAACGGCTGTCGGATCGCATTGCCGCCGCGCGCGAGATCGTGGACGACGTGGGTTATTCGCGCCGCGACCTGTTCACCATCGCCACATTGACCAGCAACCTGCACATCGACGGACACCGCGCCGACCTGGTGATCCTGAAGGGCGCGCGCGCCAATGCCGCTCTGCATGGACGCGACGCCATCAGCCAGAGCGACATTCTGCTGGCGCTGGAACTGGCAGTCCCGCACCGCCTCAAGCGCGGCCCGTTCACCGACGGGCAGATGAGCATGGCGGAAATCGAGCGCCAGATGGATCAGATCGAGTCCGAGTGGGGCGAGGGCGAAGAAGCCGACCAGCGCACGGACGACGGTCAGCAGGAAGCGGTCAAAAAAAAAGTCCCTCGGTAGCCACCCAGTCCGATGAGGAGATGCCGGATCTCGGTCAAACCGACCCATCCCCTCAGAACGTGTTCGATAACCACGACGCGTACTGGTGGGAAGGCGGCAAAAAGGTCGAGTCCGGCGCCGAATTCGCCCCGCGCAAGCTGCAAACCACGCTCGACCAGATGACCCGCAGGCAAGCGGGTCGCCGGTCGCGCACGCACACCGACCGCAAGCGCGGGCGCTACGTGCAGGCACGCCCCGCCAACGGCAAAACCGACGACATCGCCTTCGATGCCACGCTGCGCGCCGCCGCCCCGCTGCAGCGGGGGCGCGAGGAGCAGAAGCGCGCAACCGGCATGGCGTATGCCCTGCGCAAGAGCGACCTCCAGCGTAAGGTGCGCGTCCGCAAAACCTCCAACCTGATCCTGTTCGTGGTCGATGCCTCGTGGAGCATGGCGGTCTCCGAGCGCATGACCGCCACCAAAGGCGCGATCATGTCGCTGCTGACCGACGCCTACCAGCGCCGCGACCGGGTCGGTTTGGTCGTGTTCCAGAAAGACCGCGCGCAGGTCATCCTGCCGCCGACCAACTCGGTCACGCTGGCGAAGCAGGCGCTTCAGAATATCCCGGTGGGCGGCAAGACGCCGCTGGCTGCCGGGCTGCTGCTCTCCTACGAGATCATCCACCGCGAGAAAACCCTGCACCCGGACATCATCCCGCTGATGATCCTGCTCACGGATGGCGCGGGCAACGTCTCGATTGGCAAGGACTCGCCGCAGGAGGAAGCCCACCGCATCGCCGAGCAGATCAAGCACGAGGAAATCCGCACCGTGACCATCAACATGGAGCACTCGGCGTTCGACCAGGGCTTGGCGGCGAAGCTGGCGGATCGACTGGGTGGACCGTGTTACTCGCTGGCGCAGATGCG
>JADLHH010000475.1 GCA_020848855.1 Anaerolineae bacterium
ATCCGTCTCCGAAGTGAGGATGTTTTCCGCGCCGATAATGTCGGCAATCTGCGTCAGGATCATTTGCTTCTGCAAGCTGCTGGTCATGACGTGCATAGACGCTCCTTTGCTCCAGGCGTTGCAGCCGGTACAGCTTCTATCGCCGAGCGCGGATGACCTGGCTGGACTGACACATCCCGCCTAATTCGAAACGGCGCGCCCTATAGTCGGAAACAATGTTTCCAATATGATGTATTCTAGCGAGGCTTGAAATAGCTGTCAAGCAGCGCGACTGAACGCCTGAAAACAAAAACCGCGACTCTGCTGGAAGTCGCGGCATCGGTTCGTGTGGTCGGTATCACCCGCCGGGGTTGTAGCCGAGCGCCAAGTTCAGGGCTTCACCCGCCTCCCTGACGAGCCGCGTCAGCGTGTCCTTGCGGTCGATGATGCGCTCCGCCGGTCCGCTGACCGAGATGGCGCCGATAATCGCGCCCTCGTGGTTGATCACCGGGACGGCGACACAGCCTACCGCTTCCAGCGATTCGCGGTCGTCGACGGCGACGCCCTGCGCGCGTACACGCGCCAGTTCGTCAAACAGGGCGTCAGGATCGGTGATCGAATGATCGGTCGGTCCATGAAGCTGTCCGTCTGCCGCCATGCGGCGAAGCTTGTCGGGACTCAGGTCACTGTCGAAGGCGAGCAGCGCCTTGCCGACGGCGGTGCAGTTTAGCGGGCGCGGCACACCCAGGGGCGCGTCCATACGGATTGCCTGGTTGCTGATGATCTTGTCGATATAAATGCAGCTTGCGCCGTCGCGGACGCCGAGGAAGATCGTTTCGTCGGTGCGCCGCGCGAGTTCTTCCAGATACGGACGCGCTATCGAGGTCAGATCGACCTGGGTCAGTATCTGATGCGCCAGACGCATCGCCGCTGGACCGAAGCCGTAGCGGTCGGTATCCGGGTCTTTCACCACGAATTCCTGCACGCGCAGCGTGTTCAAAATCTTCTGGACAGACCCGGCGCTGTAGCCCAACTGATGGCTGATTTCGCGCGTGCCCATCCCGCGTCCGCTTCGCGCCAGCAGGTTGAGGATGATCAGCGTACGTTCAATCGAAACCACAATTGGTTCGGACTTCGACTCATCCAAGACTTTCTCCGGCATGAAGGGGCTTTCCTCCTTGCTTCGTTTACCGAGAAACAACGTTTCCAACTACTGCAGATTCTAGCAGTGACGTATGAAGCCTGCAAGCATCGACTGACGAGCACGCCCGGTTTTGTTGACAACTTACGGCAATTCATATACACTCTGGGCATCTATTGAAACATTGTTATCATTTTTTATAAACAGTGTTTCCATTTATATCTGACGGGTTTCGAGCGCAGAACAGGCAGCACCAGAGCAACTTTCCTCGACAAGGTGGGATGTCGTGTCAAGCAAGGCTGATCTGAATACCGCACCGCCCCGTTTCCGCCCCGGTGTTACTCTTAAGGTCAGGCTCCCATGATCGGGCGGTATGTCGTTGCCAGCGACCTGGGGTCCGGGGGATGCAAGACGATCATCATGGATCAGTACGGGCGCGCGCTCGCGGTGACTCAGCAGGAGTACCCAACTGCTTACCCACAACCGGGCTGGGTCGAGCAGAACCCGGATGACTGGTATGCCGCCTTCTGTGCCACGGTACGGCAGGCTCTACAGCAGAGCGAGATCGATCCACAGCAGATTGCAGGCGTAGGCATCGTGGGCGTCACGCACAACACTGTGCTGCTGGATGCCCAGCACCAACCGCTGTGCCCATCGATTCTGATATTTGATACGCGCAGCACCTCACAAGTCCAGCAAATCCTGCACCGCTGGGGTGAGCGCGCCTACAACCGGACGCTGAACGATGTCACGCCGGTCTGGTCGTGGCCGCAGCTTCTGTGGATTCGCCAGAACCTCCCCGACGTGTGGAGTCGGACGCGGAAAATCCTGTTCCAGAAAGATTATGTGCGCAATCGATTAGCTCCCTCCCCGGTGACGGATGTCATCGACGCCGAGGGCAGTCTGCTGTTTGACCCGCTGACCGAGGAGTGGATTGCGGAGTTCTGTGACGACCTGGGGCTACCGCTGTCGGCGCTACCGCGCGCGGCGCATCCGCTGGAAGTGGTCGCCCATGTCAGCCCGCAAGGGGCTGCGGATACCGGCTTGATCGCCGGGACTCCGGTCATTGCCGGGACGACGGATACGGTCGCCGAAATGATCGGCTCAGGCGCCGTCCGCACCGGCTCAGCCTGCGTCAAACTGGCGAGCGTCGGGCGCATCGCGGTGGTCACAAACGCGCCACTCCGCGAGCCGCACATCCTGAACTATCGCCACGTGCTGGACGGTTTATGGTATCCCGGCACCGCCAGCAAATACGCAGCATCGGCTTTTCGATGGCTGCGCGATGTACTTTGGCCCGATGGCTATCACGAGGCGATCTACAGCCTGATGGACGATGAAGCCGAACAGGTGCGCGTGGGGAGCGACGGTCTGATCTTCCACCCGCATCTGATGGGTGAATGGGCGCCGCACTGGGATGAAACGATGCGCGGCGACTTCCTGGGATTAACCGTGCGGCACACGCGCGGTCATCTCATTCGCGCGGTGCTGGAAGGCGTGGCATTCGCCCTGAAGGACGCCCTGGCGGAGATGGAGAATCTGGGACTCAAGGCTGAGGACATTCGCCTGATCGGGCAAGGCTCCAAGAGCATTCTTTGGAGCCGCGTTGTCGCCGACGTGCTTAACCGCCCGCTGACTATCCCCGATCAACCGGACGCGGCATACGGTGCGGCACTCATCACCGCGATGGGAACCGGCATGATGGAAGCCACGCCGCAGGCGCTGGAAGCCGTGATCGGCATCCGGCGGCGCGTGCAGCCCGACCCGGAATCCACCGAGGCATACGCGACCCTGTTCGACATTTACTGTGATGCCGACAGCGCGCTGCGGACGATTTCCGCCCGCCTGCACGATTTTGAGCATACCCAGGGCGCTAAGTCCCTGAAGGTGAAGGGCGGCGTATGAAGGCGCTCGTCTATCACGGTCCCCACCAGATGCGCTGGGAAGACTGGCGCGAACAACCGCCCGGCGCGGACGAGTGCGTGGTGCGCGTTCGAGCGGTGGGCATCTGCGGCTCGGATTTGCACGGCTATACCGGCGAAAGCGGCAGGCGCACCCCGCCGATGGTCATGGGGCACGAGGCGACCGGCGAAGTCACCGCCGTGCGCGCGGGCGTGTCGCAGGACTGGCTGGGTCGCAGCGTGATCATCCAGCCGTTTGTCGCCTGCGGGACCTGTGACTTCTGTCTTGCCGGGGAGACCAACCGCTGCCGGAACCGCCGCTTTTACGGCGGCAACATGAGCGGCGCGATGGCGGAAAAAATCACCGTGTCGGTCAGCAATCTGATCCCACTGGCGGACACGCTCAGCTATGCAGCCGGCACGCTGACGGAGCCGCTGGCGGTCGCCCTGCACGCGGTCAGGCAGGCGGGCGATGTCGCGGGGAAATCCGTTCTGATCGCGGGGTGTGGACCGATTGGGCTGCTGACGTTGATCGCCGCCGGGCGAGCAGGCGCGGCGCGAGTGATCATGACCGACCTGATCCCGGCGAGGATGGCTGCGGCGCGGCAGTTGGGCGCGGACTGGGTGCTGAACCCAACGACGGAAGACTGGCGCGAGCCGCTCAGCGCGGCGGGCGTGGGCGAGGTTGACATCGCCTTTGACGCGGTGGGCGTCGCCGCGACCTTCCAGCAGGCGCTGGACACGGTGCGCCCCGGCGGTAGAGTGATCGCCATCGGCGGGTGGCGCGCCGTCACGCTGAACCTGGCGCAGGTCGTCACCCGCGAGATTCAGATATACGGCACGTTCAATTTCACTCCGGCGGAATTTGTCGAAGCCAGCCAGCTTCTGGCTGAACCGGCATTCGATCCCCTTTCCCTGATTACCGATACCTATCCGCTGGCGGACGGCGCGGCGGTTTTCGCAGAGCTGGCGGCAAATCAGGCGGGCAGCATCAAGGTTATTCTGACATCGCTGGAGGACAGCGAATGATCGATTTAACGGGCAAGGTCGCGCTGGTGACTGGCGCTTCGCGCGGCATCGGCGCGGGGATTGCCAGAGTACTCGCGGATTACGGCGCGGACATTGGCATCAACTACGTGCAGAACGCAGAGAACGCCCATGCCGTCGCCGCAACGATCACCGCGCTTGGACGACGCGCACACGTAGTGCAAGCCGACGTGACCGATCCGCAGGCGGTTACGCGGATGGTGACGGACGTTGAAGCGGCGCTGGGTCCAATCGATATTCTGGTCAACAACGCCGGGCAAAACCGGCTGAAACCCATTCTGGAAATCGAGCCGGAGCACTGGGATTGGGTGCTCAGCCTGAACCTGAAGGCGTATCACCTGTGCGCGAAAGCCGTGCTGCCGGGGATGCTGGCGCGCAAGCACGGGCATATCGTCAACATCACGTCGATTTCGGGGCAGCGCGGCGGCTTGAGCTGCGACGTGGATTATTCGGCGGCGAAAGCGGGCATCATGGGCTTCACGCGGGCATTAGCCCGGTGGGCTGCGCCGCGCGGCATCCTGGTCAACGCCATCGCGCCGGGTTATTTCGTCACCGGCTGGGAGGAAAAGCAGGATACGGCGCGTATGCAGCACCTGATAGACACCATCCCGCTGGGTCGCTTAGGTCTGGTGGAGGAAATCGGCGAGATCGTCGCGTTTCTGTGCGGACCGGGCGGCAATTACATCGTCGGCGAAGTGATCACCGCCAACGGCGGCGTACACATGGACTAACGAGGAGACCTGTGGAGCCAGTTCGAGTTGGTTTTATCGGCTGTGGGCGACACGCCACCAAGATGCTGTATCCCTGCCTGCGTCTGGCTGGTCTACACCTGGCGGCGGTGTGTGATATCGACCCGGCGAAGGCGCAGCGCAATGCCCGCTGGTTCGGCGCGGAGCGGACATACAGCGATCATCGCGACATGCTGGATCGCGAAACACTGGATGCCGTGCTGGTCTGTACTGGACCGCAAACGCATACGCCGCTGGCGCTGGATGTCCTCGATCGGGGATTGCCGGTCTTCGTCGAGAAGCCGCCCGCCATGCAAGTAGCCGAAGCCGAGAAGCTGGCGGCGCGCAGCGCCGAAACTGGCGTCCCCGTGATGGTGGGATTGATGAAGCCCCACGCGCTGATCTACCGGAAGCTCAAAGCTGTGATGGATGCCGATGCCTTTGGCGCGGTTACGGCGGTGCAGGCGCGGATGGCGGTCGGCGGGAAGAACGCGAACGGCTTCGCCCTGCTGCTGGACATGGGCATTCATTATCTGGCGCTGCTGCGTTCTTTGCTGGGCGATTTCGCCGAGATGCAGTGGCAGAAGCACGAGACCGACGACCATCACGTGAGCTACGCGCTGCTGCTGCGCTTCGTCAGTGGGGCGATTGGCACGCTTCACCTTTCCGACCAGCATCACTGGATGCGCGCCAACGAGCGCATCGAGATCACCGGCAGCGGGCAGTTCGTCGTCGCCGAAAACCTCATTCATCTGACGCACTACCAGCCGGATGGGCAGATCAATACCTGGGAACCGGGCTTTTCGATCCCCAATGACGAGAACAACAGCGCCTTCATCAGCGGCTACGCCGGGGAAATGCAGGCATTCGCGTGCGCCGTGCGGCAGCGTGAAGTTGTCCGCCCCGATATCGCCGATGCCTGCGCCGTGATGCGGATCATCCAGCAGATCGAGCCGGACGAAGTGTACTG
>JADLHH010000476.1 GCA_020848855.1 Anaerolineae bacterium
AGCCACTGCCCGTACTTGGCGTCGAGCACCTGCCAGCCGGCAGCAGCGAAAAAGCCGCGCAGCATCTTGACCCGAATACCGGGGATGATGCGATCCAGGCTCTGACGGTTGAGGTCGACGATCAGCGTGACGTTGTGCAGCTTCGCGCTGCGGATCGCTTCGTCGGCGATGGCTTCCCAGACGTTGCCCTCGTCCAGTTCGGCGTCGCCGACCA
The DNA here is from genome assembly GCA_020848855.1 of Anaerolineae bacterium. The sequence continues at coordinate 215 of JADLHH010000476.1, forward strand.
CTGCCACGAAGCGGCGGCGGGGCGACGGATCGCCGGTGTGCAGCGCGCGGTATTGATCGACCAGCGCGGCGAAGATCGGCGCGACCGCCCCCAGCCCCACGCTGCCGGTTGAAAAGTCGACCGGGTCGGGGTCTTTGGTGCGGCTGGGATAGGCTTGCAGCCCGCCGAACGCCCGCAGCGTCGGCAGGTAGTCCCGTGAGAGGTTGCCGAGCAGATACTGGATGGCATGGAAGGCAGGCGAGGCGTGCGGCTTGATGCTCACCCGGTCGCCGGCGCGCAGGTGATGGAAATACAGCGCGACCAGAATCGATACCACCGAAGCGCTGGACGCCTGATGCCCGCCCACCTTCGAGCCGTCCGGGTTGGGGCGGACGAGATTGGCTTCGTGGATCATCCGGGTTGCCAGCCACAGGACGCGCTGTTCGATGTGGTGCAGCGTATCCAGATCAGGCGCGTTATTGCTGAACATGGTTAACCTCTCACCGCGTACAGATGCAGCACAGGCTCAGGCAAGATAAGGAATCGTCTGCGGACCTTCCGGGATGACGCAGGCGCGAGCGCCTTTTTCGGCGCGCAGGGCATCTACCATTCGGCGAATATCCCGGCACGGCTGTAAGAGCGCCTGGCGAATCTGGTCGTCGGTCAGCCCGTCGGCGTAGACAAATACGTCTGCCTTGCGCTGAATCTGGGCTTGAACTTGCACCTGCCATTGATCCTGCGCCTGAAAATCCGGCGCGGCGATCATCGCCAGCGCGCCATCGGCAGACTCGGCGTGCCGGAGCAGCTCACCGTAGCGCCCGTGTGTTGGCAGCCCTTCTTCGCAGGCGGCAGCGATGAGGATCGCTCCGCCTGCGCGCACGACCTGCGCCGCCGCGCTCATCCCCTTGACCGACTGGTACAGGTTCTGGTCGAGTGGGTAGCCGCTGTTGGTGGTGACGACAATGTCGTAGGGCTGTTCGACGGCGACCATCGCATTGGCTTTGACGAAGGCGCAGCCCTCGCGGTGCGCCGCCAGCATGTCCCCGGCGAACACGCCCGTGATCTGTCGGTCGGTGTTGAGGGTCACGTTCAGCAGGAAGCTGGGGTTTGTGCGCAGCGCCATCTCGCGCATCTCTTCCCAGATCGGGTTGCCCTCGGTGATGCCCCACGTCGCGCGCGGGTCGCCGATCATAGCGTGACCGTGATTGGTGAACACGCTCTCCGCGCCCGCCAGCGCCGGCAGCACCGCCTTGGGACCGCCGCTGAAGCCGGCGAAAAAGTGCGGCTCGATGAAGCCGGTCAGGATTTTCACGTCGGCTTCGAGATACGTCCGGTTGATGCGCACCGGGTGCCCCAGCGCGGTCTGTCCCAGCGAGACCAGGCTGTCGTCGTCGTAGCAGTCGTGCTGAAGGCAGCGATAATTATCGACAATCGCATCGCCGAGCATCCGGCGCAGCTCGGCGTCGGTCTGCGGGCGGTGCGTGCCCAGCCCGTTCAGCAGCGTGATATCCTGACGCGCCACGCCCGCCGCTTCGAGTTCTGCCAGCAGGACGGGCATGATCCGGTCGTTGGGAGTCGCGCGGGTGATGTCGGTATGCACGATCACGACGCGGTCGCCTGGCTCGACCAGATCGCGCAGGGGCGGCGAGCCGATGGGATTGCGGATCGCGTCGAGCAGCGCTGCCGCTTCGTCGGGATAGCCGGGCACGTAGCGCGGACGGATCACGTCCACGTCGTCCGGCAAATCAATCGTTAGTCCGTGACGCCCGTATGCCAGTTCAACCTGCATCATGCCACTCCTTCGCTGTTGTGCCTAGACGCTGCGAATCGTGTCCAGGCTGCCGCTGGCTGCCGCCTGCAAGATGGGAGCCATATACGGCTCAATCATATCCGCACTCAGCGGGATAGGCATGTTTTCCAGCTTCATCTTCAACTGCGGATTCCGGGCGGCTTGCAGGGCGCGGTCGATGTGCGCGGGGGTGAAGCCCGCCACCTGCTGAAGATGGGTCGGGAAGCCGATCGCCCGCGCGAAGCTGAACATAGCGCGCGCGACCGCCATCCCCAACGCACGCCCGCTCAGGTTGTCGAGATCGGCGTCGGTATAGCCGGCTTGGCGATAGATTTCGCCGATGACGCGCAAGGGACGCTCGATTGCCGGGGCGAAGAATACCGTGTAGTACGGGTTGAGCATGGCGCAGGCGCGACCGTGACTCAGAATGTCCACCAGTGAGAAGCTGGTGAGATGTCCGCCGTTCGTCCCGCCCAGCATGATCGAATAACCGCCGAGGTCTGCCGCCAGGCACAGCGCCTCGCGCGTCGTCTGATTCGTCGGGTCGTTCAGCGCCGCCGGCAGATAATTCACCACCAGCGAGATGCCCGCGACGGCGATCTGCTCGATCTGCGCGTAGTTCGGGCTGCCGACCGCGCCGTACAGCACCTCCAGCGCGTGGGCGGTCGCGTCGAGCGCGCCGTCCATCGTCAGGTCGCGGGGCGTCGTCTGCGTGATGCTGTAATCGAAGACCGCGTAGGGCGGCACGATTGCCGTGTCCACGATCAGCTTTTTCTGCCCGGTCGTAATGTCGGTCACGTTGGAGTACTTGGTGAGATGCGCGGCGGAACTGGCGACCGTCTGCACCGCCAGGTGCGGTGTCAGCGTTTTGCCGGTCGTTTCGGCGCGCCGGGTCACCAAACCTGTCCCGAAATAATCGTCGATTTCGCCGCCCAGCCGCACCAGCACGTCGGCGGCTTTCGCGGCGTCGATGGTGCTGCCGCCACCGAAGCTCACCAGCACATCGTAATCCAGCGCGCCGAGTTGATCCGCCATGCGAAACACATCGTCGCGCGGGGCGTTCGGGTCGGCGCCGCTCAGCGTGCCGACGATCTCGATCTGCGCCGCCGCCAGCGCCGCGTCCAGCCTGTCCAGCATCGCCTGACTGCCGCGATAGGCGCGCCGGATCACGGTGGCTTTGCTGCCCGCGCGCGCTGCCAGTTCACCAGACCGCGCCAGCACGCCCGCACCGCTCAGATAGCGGTCACC
>JADLHH010000477.1 GCA_020848855.1 Anaerolineae bacterium
CGCGGGCACGACCTGTACTTCCTCGACATCGGCGGCGGCTATCCTGCCGGGCACTACCACACCGGCACGATCCCCACCATCGAGGAGATCGGCGCGGCGGTCATGGGAGCAGTTGCCGACCACATCCCGGCGACCCCGAATCTCATGCTCGTGCTGGAGCCGGGGCGCGGCATGGTCGGCGAGAGCGGCGCGCTGGTCTCGACCGTCGTCGGGCGCGCCCAGCGCGGCGATCAGACGTGGCTGTACCTCGATGCCGGCGTGTTCAACGGCTTGATGGAGACCTACGAGGGTTTCCCGCCGGTCGTCGAACTCGTCAGCGACTGCGCCGCCGAGCGCCCGACCCGCGTCTACACGCTGGCGGGTCCAAGCTGCGATAGCTGCGACGTGATCGCCCGCAACATCGAAATGCCGGAGATTCGCATCGGCGAGCGGCTGCTGTTCCGCGACACCGGCGCCTACACCAACGAGTATGCGGCAGCCTTCAACGGCTTCCCCATCCCCGAAGTAATCTCGCTGAACCTCAGCGAAGCGTTTGCCCTGCCGCAGCTTCAGATCGTCGGCAAGCTGGCGTAACCCAGCTCCAAACCATCTGTAGGGGCACACGGCTGTGTGCCCTTTTTGGTTCCCCCCGTAATGCCTTTAGGGGCGTAGGGGCACACGGCTGTGTGCCCTTTTTTGTTCCCCACGTAATGCCTTTAGGGGCGTAGGGGCGCACGGCTGTACGCCCTTTTTTGTTCCCCACGTAATGCCTTTAGGGGCGTAGGGGTACATGGGCTGTGCGCCCTTTTTTGTTCCCCACCTAATGCCTTTAGGGGCGTAGGGGCACACGGGCTGTGTGCCCCTTTTTATTTCGCGTCACCCCTGTAGGGGCGGGTCTGAGACCCGCCCTGGCGTTTACCCCATCCCCAATTTCGCCCCACCTTCATCGCAGGGGAAACCGAGCGACAAATCCCCTCAATGCGATGACGCAGGGAAACCGAGCGACAAATCCTCTGATTGTGATGATGCAGGGAAAACCCACATTTTGGAACAAATCCGCGCGATCAGTCGTCTAATGGATGTATCGCACAGTTTCGAGAGGTTTTACCGTAATGGACACCCTGATTCGCCTACTGATTATCCTGTTCCTGTCGTGGTTCACCGTGCAGGATTCACCCGTCGAGACCACGCCTGAACCCGCCCCAACCCAATACACCTACACTACCATCACCGACGTGCAGGCGATCACCCTGCGCTCCTTCCCCGCGCAGATCAATCTGGTCATCAGCGGCTACCAGCCGGACGGCTGCGACATCCCGGTGCAGGTCTCGCAGCGCCGCGAGGGGAACACCGTCTATGTCGACATCTACCGCGACCTGCCGCAGTCGGTCATGTGCCCGGCAATCCTGCGCGAATACAGCGAGTCGATCCACCTCGACGGCTTTTTCGAGAGCGGCACGTATACCATTCGCGTCAACGATTTCACGCTCGAAGTGACGGTGTAAAGCCGCTTCAGCGGGCTGCTTTTCAGCCGTCTTTAGGCGGCTTGGGTTCCTAGCCGAAGGCTTCGAGCCTCGTGCAGCAGAAATTGACAATAGTTTCGTTCACGAAAGGACACGACCCATGAAACGCATTGGCATCATCGTAATCGGCACGACGCTCGCTCTGGGGCTGATGGTCGCCGGGGTGAGCGCGCAGGACACGCCCGCTGCGCCTCCACCGGACGGCGTGGCGCTGGCGGTCTATAACCAGGGCACGGCGCTGGTGCAGGATCGGCGCACATTCTCGTTCCAGGCGGGGTTGAACACCATCAATTTCACCGATGTAGCGTCAGGCATCGACCCGACCTCGGTGACATTCGTCTCGCTCACCGACCCCACCGGCACAATCGTGCTGGAGCAGAACTACGTCTACGACCTGGTCAACAGCTCGGCGCTGCTCCAGCGCTACATTGACGAGGCGATCTCGGTCATCACCACCGACGGCACGGAGTATCGTGGGACGCTGCTCAGCGGCAACGGCGGCGACATCATCCTGCGCGCCGACGACGGTCAGGTGATCGTGATCAAGCCGGAAAACGTCCGCGATATCCGCTTCCCGAACCTGCCCGGCGGCTTGATCACCCGCCCGACGCTGCGCTGGATCGTGCAGGCGGCGCAGGCGGGCGACCAGCAGGTCGCGCTGACCTACCTCACCAGCGGCATGAACTGGTCGGCGGATTACAACGTTCTGCTGGCGACCGATAACCAGTCGCTCGACCTGAACGGCTGGGTGACGCTCAACAACACCAGCGGCGCGGCGTATCACGACGCGCTGGTCAAGCTGGTGGCGGGCGATGTCAACCGACTGCCGCAGCCACAGGAGATGCTGGAGCGCGGCGTGATGATGGATGCGATGGCAGCCGCACCCGCGCAGGTCGAGCAGCGTGACATCAGCGAATACAAGCTGTATGAAATCCAGCGCCCGGTGACGGTCGGCGCGAACGAGACCAAGCAGGTTGAGTTTGTGACGGCGGCGAACGTCCCGGCGCACACCTTCTTCGTCTACGACTCCAGCCAGCCGTATTACGTCTACGGCGGTCCGCTCATCGACCAGTATTACGGGCAGTCCGGCGTCACCGACGTGCAGAATTATCTGGAATTCAACACCGGCGACGATGGCGGCTTGGGCGCGGCGCTGCCCGCCGGGCGCGTGCGCGTCTACCAGCAGGATGTTGATGGCGCGGCGCTGCTGATCGGCGAGAATTCGATTGACCACACGGCGAAGGGTGAAGACGTGCGGCTGTACCTCGGCAACGCCTTCGATCTGGTCGGCGAGCGCGTCCAGAAGGACTACAACCTGATCGCCAGCAACGTCCTGGAGGAAACCTACGAAATCCACCTGCGCAACCACAAGGAGAACAGCGCGGTCGAAATCCGCGTGCCGGAGCATCTGTTCCGCTGGAGCAACTGGGAAATCCTGAACGCCTCGATGGACTACACCCAGACCGACGCCCACACCATCGAGTTCCGCCCGACCGTCCCCGCCGACGGCGAGGTCGTGATCACCTACACCGTGCGCTACACCTGGCCCCGGTAGCATAATTCCCCTCACCCCGTGTGAACCTATGGTTCACCCTGCCCCTCTCCCACGCAAGCGGGGAGAGGGGCGTTACACAGGTTTGAGATAATGTCCCCTCAGGAACGATGGAAAATACCGCCCGAACTGAAAACCAAGATGCACGAGCTAGCTGCCGAACTGCGGAAGGAGCATACCGCCAGCGAAGAAATCCCCTGGCAAGCACTCCGCAATCGTCAGCTTGAAGGGCGTAAATTCCGCCGGCAGAACCCGATCGGTGCATTTGTGGTTGACTTCTACTGCGCTGAAGAACGCCTTGTCGTTGAAGTCGATGGGGGTATCCACCAAGCCCAGTGTGAGGCGGATAGACTTCGGCAGGAAGTCATCGAATCGCTTGGGCTTCGCTTCGTTCGCGTGACAACCGAACAGGTCGAGAACGACTTACCGGCTGTTCTGGAGCGAATTCGCTCCGGTGTTGGATAAACCCATCACATCAGGAGTCGCGTTCTTCACCCCTCTCCCCGCTTGCGTGGGAGAGGGGTAAGCTAACCGTAGGTTAGCCGGGGTGAGGGGTCTCTTATCGCAGCCGCTTGTCGTAGCTGGCGGGGACGTTCAGCGTCTCGGCGATCATCAGCCCGGCGGATTGCAGCCGCGTGCGCGCGTTGTAGACCGTCAGCGGCACGACCGCTTCTTCGTTCAGCGGGTCGTCCGTCACCGGGATTGTGTCGTCGGTGTGCGGCTGTATCAGCACCAGCTGAAAGCTGCCGTCCTTCAGCAGCAGGTTGATCTCGCCGTAGTGGACGGCGCGCTCCCGGCTGGATTTTCCCCGCCGCCCAACCTTGCTGATGATGTGGCTGACGTACACTTCCTGAATCTGGTCGATGGGAACGGTACGCCGCGCGCGCTTGCCGCGCAGCCAGCGCACTCCGCCTGGCTCGAAGGCGATGCGCTTGATCCGGGTCAGCGTCTGGTACAGCCCGGCGAGGATGATGATGAACAGCAGGATGCTCGCCCCGATGCCCATGTAGATCAGCAGCATCGGCGGGATCGGGATCGTAAACGTGTTCGCCCCGATGGTGATCTCGAAATCTGAAGTGAGGGGCAGCGCGATGCCGCTGGTCAGGCTTTTCACCGTCAGCACGATGAACGCGCCCAGCCAGACGATATTCCAGGCGACCCGCAGCAGCTTGCTGCGCCCCCACGCCGGCGAAAGCGTCAGTTCCAACCGTTCCCAGTCGGTGCGCTTGAGCGTCCACAGGTCGAGCTTGATCGGCAGTTCGGGCTGCGGGATCGCTTCCGCAACCGGCTCGAAGATCGTCGGCTCCAGGCGCGGCGCGGCAGGGATTTCGCTGCGCGGGCGCGGCTCAATCGAGATCGGACCGCCCTCGCTCTTGCGCGGCGGGACGAACGTGAACGGGCAGTGGATTTGCTCGGCGAGCGCCTGCCCCGCCTGAATCGCCGTCTTCTGATACTGCGTTGCCAGCGGGTCGAACCAGTGCGCCAGCCCGCACCACCGGCTGCCGCGCGTCGTGACCAGTTCGCCGCGCAGCACCAGCCCCAGATGCCATGACGTATCTTCTTCCGCCCAGCCGAGCACCACGCGCTGCACCGATTCGTTCGGCAGCATCCCGTTCGCCGGAAGCTGCCGTCGGCTGCCGAAAGTCGCGCCGTAGCGCAGCGGCTCGCCGGGGACAGCTTCGACCAGCACGCGCTCGCTGCCGCCGGTGCTGCCGTTGACCAGCAGGCGCCAGCTTTCCGGCTGTACTTCGATGATCAGGTTGCTCCCGGCGGAGATTCGTTCCATCATGCGGTTGCGCCATCCAACGCCAAAATCATTTTAGTAGTCTACCGCGCTGTCGAACGCGAGTCGATATGCAACTTGCGGCGGGTTACGGGATGGTAATAAATCGACCCGGACTGCGGTTTTTAGTGATTGGTTTTTAGTCAGATGGAGAGGGGCAGGGGCTGAGGAAAGATGGCAACAGTACCCTATTCATAACCGACAGCGAAGAAACAAAAACCGCTCGTCTGACGATGAGAGTTTTTGGGTTGGTGCAACTCCGGCGCAGCGCGGCTACGTATGCAGATGCGCAACGCTACTGCAGGCGAAGCCGCTGCGCCTGGACTTCGTCCATCGCGTCAATTGTATCCTGCAGGCTGGAAACCTCGTCGCGGATGTCCTGACGCAGGCGCTGCGCCCGGCTGCTGTCCACGTCCTTCGTGCCCAGCAGCGACATCTGCGCGTAGATCGTGCCGAGCGACGACAGCGTGCTGTCCAACTGAATTTCGGCGCGCTTGACGCTGTTGGCGGTGGCGTTCAGGTTTTCAAGCTGAAGCTCCAGCCGATCCAACTGCTCCTTGAGGTCGCGCTGGACGGCGGGGTCGGTCTCCTGCTTGAGGCGAATCTGCACCTTTTCCAACTGCTGCGGGACCATGCGCCGGTCGCGCTCGACCAACTCGTTGCCGTCGAAGCTGTCGATGTGCATGGCGAGATCGTACATCTGCCCGATCCAGTCATTCACGTCGGCGATGGTCTGCTGAAGCTGGGTGCGCATCGCGCCGGAATGCTGGCGGACGAGCCGGAGCATGTTGCGGCGGTATTCGAGCGCGTCTTCGAGGCGCTTGCGCGAGACGGCGCTCCTGACCTGGCGCATGTCGTACTTCGCCTCGAATTCGCGCGCGACCGCTTCGGCGGCGGCGTCGGGGTCGGTCATCGCCGAGACGACCAGCGCCGCTTCGGCAATCAACCCGGCGACAATCCAGAACCAGGGCTGCCAGAAGGTGAATGGGTTGGGCACAAACAGGAACAGGATCGCCGTCACGGCAATGGTGACAAGGCTTTCCCAGCGAAACAGCGCATTGGTGATGACCGCACCAGTGGCGCGGGTGCGCACTTCATTTTCTGCCATAAAGTCCTCCGTATCTATTATACGCGGGATACAGAGTTGGGTTGCGGGGTAAAGAGGGGGCGTAATCTATTACGCCCCTGCAAAACGTGTCAAGATTGCCACGCCATGTGGTTATTCCGCTACGAACTGCTGCTCTGCTGACTCGCCTGCCCGCCATCGCCGGAACTGCCGAGCAAACGCCGACGACGCTCCTCAAGCTGGCGCTCGATTTCGCCGCCCGCCACCGCGTCCTCGATCTCTGCGGAGACGTTGCGCGTGGCGAGTTCGAGGCGCGCATCTTCTTCATCCAGCCGGGCGCGAACGCTGTCGGCGAGGCTGCTGACCTCTTTGTCGCCAACCGCCGCCAGCGAGTCGAGGCTCTTGATGGTCTTGGTGGCGACGCGCTTGGCTTCCGCCAGCTCGATGAGCGAGCGCAACTGCTCGCGCTCCTGACGGATGGTGGTCAGGCGCGATTCGAGCTTGACGCGCATGTTGAGCATCGCCTGATACTGCTGCTCCTGCGTCTGCCACTGCTCAAAGTAATCCTGAGCAAGCTGCTGCTTGGTGTTCAGCTCCGCCTGCGCCGCACCGGCGAGGTCGTTTTTGCCCTTGAGGATCAGCGTGTCGATATCGCGGTCGAGCTTTTCGGCAGCCGACGAGAATTCCTCGTACTTGCGCTTGAGCGTGCGCACCGTGCCGCCGACGGTCGCTGCCGAATCCTCCAGCGCTTCGAGATTCTTCTCCGCCTGCCGAATGTACTCATCCATCACGGCAACCGAGTTCTGCTGAAGCGCCCGGTCGACGATGCCGTGCAGATTCGCATTGATCAGGGTATTCACCTTGTCAATTAGCGAAGGAGCCATTGATTTTTTCTCCTGATGACTTCAGAACGCACCTAGTATAGCTTAGCCTGGCGCACACGTCACTGAGTCAGCGGGATGTACAGCGAGAAGGCGCTGCCCTCGTGGAGCCGGCTCTCGACCTCAGTTCGACCACCGTGCAGCGCGGCAATGTTGCGCACAATCGCCAACCCGGAGCCAGTGCCCTGATCCTCGAAAGTCTCGCGGTTGATCTGGTAGAACATATCCCAGATGTGTTCCAGTTCAGCAGGGTCGATCCCACGCCCACGGTCGCACACCCACAGTTGAATCTCGTCGCCCACGCGCCGCGCGCCGACGGTGATCGGCTGGCTCGGCTCGGAGAATTTTACGGCGTTGTCGAGCAACTGCGCCAGCGCCATGCGCAGGTAGAGGACATCGCCGGTGAAAGCCGGCAGGTCGTCCTCGACTTCGACGCTGAACGGGTGCGTGAAATGGGTGATGTTGTAAACGTCCTGCCGCACCGCCTCAAGTAGATCCAGCATATCCGTAACGGGCGCTTTCCGTAGATCATACGTGCGTTGGGCGTCTCCGGTTTCCATTTCCACCAGTTGAATGAAATTTTCGATCAGGCGGCGCAGGCGAAACGCGCCGGTATTCACGCCGCGCAGGAATATCAGCAGCTCCTCGTCGCTGAGCGACTGGGTCTGGTTGTTGAGCATGTCGGCATAGGCGACGACGAAGGTGAGCGGGGTGCGGAATTCGTGATTGAGGATCATCAGGATATTGCGCTTGAGGTTCGACATGGCATCGTCGAACACATCGTTGAGCATCCTGTGGCGGTTGAGGCGCGATTCGACGGCGATGAGCAGGTCGTCGGCGTCGAACGGCTTGATGAGATAATCGTCCACGCCCAACTGTTTGCCGCGCTGGATATCGCTTTTTTCGCTGCGCGCGGTGAGGAAGATGAACGGAATCTTGATCCATTCGGGCACTTTGCGAACTTCGCGCAGAAGCTGGATGCCGTCCATCTGCGGCATCATGATGTCCGAGACGATCAGGTCGGGGGGAACCGCACTGGTGCTGAGGACTTCCAGCGCCTGTTTACCGTTCTCGACGCTGATGACGCTGTAACGGTCAAGCTCAAGCACCGTCTGGATGCCCTCCAGCAGATTGATTTCGTCCTCGACGACCAGAATTCTTGCCTTAAAAAACCGATTTTCCTGCGAATCCGATAATTCGGGAAGCATCGACAGCTCCAACAAAGCCTTGCTCGCCAGACTGTTAACATGCTGATCTTACAATCGGTTTACTGGCGAAAGTATTGAGCGATCACTAAAGAATTCCGAAAAATTTCCCACATCCGGCGCGGCTTACACGGACGATCAGCCGCCGCGATCAATGTCCATCAGATCCGACAGCACGCCGAAGCCGGTTTGCAGCCGCCCTGCGCCCGCGCCGACGAGCGTCACATCGCCAAGAAGATCGGTGGCGTAGGTGACAGCGTTGGTCGCGCCGCTGACGCTCGCTAGCGGGTGACTGACCGGCAGGCGGGTCGGGGCGACCCTGCCGCCCTGCGGCGTGACTTCGACGATCAGCTTGATGCGCTCGCCCGCCGCCTTTGCCGCCGCGATATCCGCCGGGGTGATGGCGCGGATACCGGTGACGCTCATATCGGCGAGCGTCAGCTTTTTGCCGAACAGCGCCGCCGCCAGAATGATGCCCTTGCCGGCAGCGTCCCAGCCGTCCACGTCGGCGGACGGGTCGGCTTCGAGATAGCCGAGCGCCAGCGCTTCCGCCTGTACTTCATCGTAGGTCTTGCCGGCTTCCATCTGGGTGAGCATGTAGTTGGTCGAGCCGTTGAGGATGCCGCGCGCCGATGTGATGCGACAGCCCGCCAGCGCCTGCATCGCCAGCCGGATTGAGGGCGTGCCCGCCATGACGGTCGCTTCGAAACGAAGCTGCTTTCCGGCGCGGCGGGCACGCTCCTGAAGCTCGTCGTAGGCGACGGCGACCGGTCCCTTGTTGGCGAGGACCACGTGCTTGCCGGTCTCGAAGGCGGCGCGGCACAAGTCGAGCGCGGGCTGCCCGGTCTGCAAGTTGGTGGGGCTGACCTCGACCATCACGTCGGCTTTGCCTTCGCGGACGATGCGCAGGGCGTCCCAGTTGCGGCGCAAGCCGGATTCGTCCGGGTAGCTTTCGATGCCCTTGAGAAGCTGGTCGATGTCCAAGCCGTCGGCGTGGTAGAGCGTGCCGTGCGAACGGGTGGCAACGCCGACGATGTGCGCCTCGAAGGCGTGGTCGCGCCAGAGTTCTTCCTCTTTGTCGCGCAGAATTTGCGCCAAGCCCTGCCCGACGCCGCCGAACCCGATCAGGATGATGTCCATGCTACGAATCCTCAAATTGTCATGGGTAGGGGCACGACATGTCGTGCCCGATGCCCTCTGCACCAGATCAGCCATTTTAACCAATGCCCGGTCATTGCCGACAGGGGTGGGGGTAAGATATAATCGGACTATTAACGAATGAAATGTTTACGTTAATACCCCAATTTTCTTTATTCACTGGAGTTCCATATGACCCTCAATACCTCCCTCCGTCCCGGTCCGAAGGGACAGGCGATCATCGCGCGCGACGATCAGTTGATGTCCGGCTCGATGATCCCGCGCTACCCTTTTGTCATCGATCGTGGACTTGGCGCGAAAGTCTGGGACGTGGACGGGAATGAATACATCGACTTCGCGGCGGGAATCGCCGTGAATTCGACCGGACACTGCCACCCGGAAGTCGTGAAGGCGATCACCGAGCAGGCACAGAAGTTCATCCACATCGCGGGGACGGATTACTACTACGAAGTGCAGGTGAAGCTGGCGGAAAAGCTGTCCGAGATCGCGCCGTTCAAAGAGGACGCGCGGGTGTTCCTCGCCAATTCCGGCGCGGAAACCATCGAGGCGGCGGTCAAGCTGGCGCGGTGGTACACCGAACGTCCGCACATCATCGCCTTCTTCGGCGCGTTTCACGGGCGGACGATGGGCGCGCTCTCGCTGACCGCCAGCAAGGTCGTGCAGCGCGACGGCTTCTTCCCGCTGATCCCCGGCGTGTACCACGTGCCGTACAACAACCCGTACCGCTGCCTGCACGGGCGCGAGGAAAGCGCCTGCCGCGCCCACTGCACCTGTGTCAATTACGTCGAGGACGTGGTGTTTAAGCGCATCTTCCCCGGCGATTCGGTGGCGGCGATTGTGATGGAGCCGATTCAGGGCGAAGGCGGCTACGTCGTGCCCGACAGCCGCTTCGTGCAGGAAATTCGGGCGCTGTGCGACAAGTACGAAATCCTGATGATCATGGACGAGGTGCAGACCGGGATGGGGCGCACCGGCAGGTGGTGGGGCGTGGAGCATCACAACGTCGAGCCGGACATCGTGTGCTCGGCGAAGGGAATCGCCAGCGGGATGCCGCTGGGGGCGATCATCGCCAAGGAACACGTGATGAGCTGGCCCCCCGGCGCGCACGGCACGACCTTCGGCGGCAACCCGATCTCGTGCGCGGCGGCGCTGGTGACCATCGACCTGCTGGAAAAGGGCTACATGGCGAACGCCGCCGACCAGGGCGCGTACATCATGGACGCGCTGGAAGAACTGCGCCCGCTCCACCCGACGATGCAGCACGCCCGCATCGACGGCAAGGGGTTGATGATCGGCGTGGAGCTGGTGATGGACGCAACGCGCAAGCCGGCGAAGGACGTGCGCAACCAGGTCGAGCGCCACGCCATCGACAACGGGCTGCTGCTGCTGGGCGCGGGCGAAAGCACGCTGCGCTTCATCCCGCCGCTGATGATCGAGCGCGATCTGGTGGACGAAGGGCTGAAACGCTTCGACCAGTCGCTGACGCAGGCGGAACAGGACGCGGAGCTGATCTAAAATGCCTTAACGCAAAGGCGCAAAGGAAAAAAGAAAGACGCGAAGGGGGCGAGGTGGTACCTCGCCCCTCTTGATTCTCACCCTTCCCACTGGACGATGACGGGACCGACGGAGCGCTGCTGCTCGCTGGCGAGATACGGCGCGACGTTGGCGGCGAACCATGACGGACCAAACTGCTGCGAGCCGTTCATGGCGTTGGCGGGGGTATCCCACAGGATGATCACG
>JADLHH010000478.1 GCA_020848855.1 Anaerolineae bacterium
CGCGCCCGCCGCCCGCGCCTCGTACACCTGATAGCAGTCGATCACGACGTCCTTGCGCAGCACCGGCACAGCGACCGCCGCCCGCACCTGCGCCAGATGATCGAGGCTGCCCATGAAAAACTGTGCGTCGGTCAGCACCGAGATCGCCGCCGCGCCGTTGTCGGCGTAGGTCGTGCCCAGCGCGACCGGATCGAAGTTTTCGATCAGCACGCCCTTGCTCGGCGCGGCGTGCTTGACCTCGGCGATCAGCGCGACCGTTTCTCGCCGCAGCGCCCCGGCGAAATCGCGCGGTGGGTCGGCTTCGCGGGCGCGGTGGGTGATCCCGGCGAGGTCGTCGCCGATCTCGGTCTGCTTGTGCGCTAGAATCTTGTCGAGGATAGTGTCGGTTTTGATGAATTGCGCCACTTTTACCCCACCCCCAACCTCTCCCCGAAGTCAGGGAGGAGAGCGTACTCGTTGACTTCACTTTCAGGCTTCGTGCGTGGCAAAGCTGTCACAACGCAAACCCGCCGGTTTTACTCAGTCCTAAGTCCTCAAACCTCAGTCCTCTGTTCTTCCGCGAGCGTCTGGCTGTAGGCGATCAGCGCGTCCAGCTTTTCGAGCGCCCTGCCGCCGTCGATCACGCCCGCCGCCGCGTCGATGCCGTCGGACAGGTTCTCGACCACACCGCCCGCCAACAGCGCCGCCGCCGCGTTGAGCAGCACCACGTCGCGCCGGGCGTCGGTGATGTCGCCGCTGAGGATACCACGCAGCATCGCCGCATTGGTGGGTGCGTCGTCGCCGAGCAGTTCGGAGATGTGCGCGCCCCGGAAGCCGTAATGCTCCGGCGCAAACTCGTAGGTCGTGACCACGCCATCCTTCAACTGGCTGACGGTGTTGGGACCAGTCGTCGTCAGCTCGTCCAGATTGCCGTAGCCGCTGACCACCAGCGCCGTGATCGAGCCAAGCTCGCTCAGCACGTGCGCCAGCATCGGCGTCAGGTCGGGCGTGAAGACACCCATCAACTGACGGCGCGCGCCCGCCGGGTTGGTCAGCGGACCGAGGATGTTGAAGATCGTGCGCACAGCGATCTCGCGGCGCGTGCCGATGGCGTGCTTCATCGCCGGGTGCAGCTTGGCGGCGAACAGAAAGCCGATACCCACGTCGTCCACGCACTTACCCACCTGCTCCGGCGTCAGATCGAGATTAACGCCGAGTTCACCCAGCACGTCGGCGCTGCCGCATTTGCTGCTGGCGGCGCGGTTGCCGTGCTTGGCGACTTTTAGCCCCGCGCCCGCCGCCACGAACGCGACCGTCGTGCTGATGTTGAACGTGCCGGATTTATCGCCGCCGGTGCCGCAGGTATCAAGCAGCACGTCCGCCGAGGTGGTGGTCGGGACGCGGTGAGCGTTGGCGCGCATGGCGCGGGCGCTGCCGACGATCTCGTCCTGCGTCTCGCCCTTCATGCGCAGCCCCATCAGGTAAGCGGCAACCTGTGAGGGAGTCGCGCCGCCGGTCATGATCTGGTTCATCACCGCCTCGGCTTCATCCTGCTGGAGATGCCCGAAGCGGCTGAGGATGTCGATTGCCCGTTGAATATCCATGAAGATGTCCTAACGTCGTTTATTTTTGCGATTCTTTGCGTGGGCGCACAGTCGTGCGCCCCTACAGCCAAATCATCTTGCCAGCCGTAAGGGCGCAGCGTGCTGCGCCCTTACTACATTTTTCGATGCGGCATGGGCGTTACATGTAACGCCCCTACACACAATTCCGAGCTACTACGCCACCACCGGCACTTTCAGTTCGAGAAAATTCCTGAGCAGGCGCGGTCCGTAGGTCGTCAGGATGCTTTCGGGGTGAAACTGCACGCCGAACACGGGATATTCCTTGTGGCGCAGCCCCATGATCTCGCCGGCGTCGGTGAACGCCGTCACCATCAGCGCCTCCGGCAGCGACGATTCCTCGACGATCAGGCTGTGGTAGCGTGTCGCCTCGAACGGACTCGGCACGCCGTCGAACAGCGCATCGCCCTTGTGGTAGACGAGGCTGGTCTTGCCATGCATCAGCCGCCCGGCTCGGTGGACGACGCCGCCATACGCCTGCCCGATGCACTGGTGACCGAGGCACACGCCCAGAATCGGCGTGGTCGCGCCCATCGTGCGGATCACGTCGAGCGAGACGCCGCCGTCGTCCGGCGTGCCGGGACCGGGCGAGACGACGATATGGGTCGGCTGCATCGCCTGAATTTCGCTCAGCGTCACCTGATCATTGCGCTCGACGCGCAGGTCGGCGCCCATTTCGCCGAGAAACTGCACCAGGTTATAGGTGAAGCTATCATAGTTATCGATTACGAGGATCATGAAATGCCTCCAGTTCCTGGGTCGCACGTCTCTCCAAATCTTCGAGGTGCATCACATCGTCGACCGCTACCAAGTCCCAACCGTCATCCCGGCGGCGTATGGTCGTCACCGAGGTGTTGTTGAGGTCGACTCCGAGCGGGTCATAGCCGGGAACCAGGTCGCCAAGCATGACCTTGATCGCCGTCGTGTGCGAAAGAATACCGACCGTCTCGCAGCCCGCCTGGTTCAGAATCTCGTTCAGGGCGGCGGTGACCCGCGCCCGCACGTCATTGCGCGATTCGCCGCCGGGGATGCGATAGCCGTCCACGTCCTTGAGCATGGCGGCGTATTCGTCGGGATACCACGCCCGCATCTCGTTCAGCGTCAGCCCCTGCCACAGCCCGATGCTGCGCTCGCGCAGGCGCGCATTGGGGATGGGTGTGAAGCCGAGCGGCTGCGCCAGGCAGTCCGCCGTTTCCAGCGCGCGTTTCAGGTCGCTGGTGTACAGCACGCCCATGCCGATGTGCCGGATATAGTTCGCCAGCGCGGTCGCCTGCCGTCTGCCCAGTTCGTTCAGCGGAATACTGACCCACCCCTGCCAGCGCCCCTGCCGGTTCCAGTCGGTTTCGCCGGGGCGAATGAACACGATGCGTTTGACGGTCATGGAAATACTCCTATAGCAGTCAGCGGTCAGCTAGTTGCAAAAGATTAGCGCCCTTTTGCCTTTGCTGAAAGCTGTCTGCTGATAGCTGACTGCTGTCTCACATCAAGCCCTGTTCGGCGCGCCGGATGGTGACGATCAGCGCCCGCGCCTTGTTCATCGACTCGTCGTATTCAGTCGACGGCACGCTGTCGGCGACCAGCCCCGCGCCCGCTTGCACCGTGATCGTGTCGCCCTGGATGAGCGCCGCGCGGATGGTGATGCAGGTGTCCATCGAGCCGTCGAAGCTGAAATAGCCGACCGCACCGCCGTACACCCCGCGCCGCGTGCCTTCCAGTTCCTCGATGATCTCCATCGCCCGGACTTTGGGCGCGCCGCTGAGCGTGCCCGCCGGGAACGTCGCCCGCAGCAGGTCGAAGGCATTCATGCCGGGACGCAGCCTGCCCTGCACGTTGCTGACGATGTGCATGATGTGCGAATAGCGCTCGACGAACATCATATCGGTGACCTTCACCGAGCCGTACTCGCACACGCGCCCAAGATCGTTGCGCCCCAGGTCAACCAGCATGACGTGTTCGGCGCGCTCTTTCGGGTCGGCCAGAAGCGCCTCGGCGTTGGCCTGATCCTGCGCATGGTCCGGGTCGCGCGGCGCGGTCCCGGCGATGGGCCGGATCATCGCCCGGCGGTCGTCGGCGTCGAAGCGCACCAGCATTTCGGGCGAGGCGCCGATGACGCGCGTATTGTCCGCCGGGA
>JADLHH010000479.1 GCA_020848855.1 Anaerolineae bacterium
AGCGCCCACTGGTGTTTTCGCCCGGCTTCGTGACCGACTGCCTCGAAACGCTGGACGAGCTGGGTAACGAGGGACGCGCGCAGTTCGCGGACGGCGGCGGCAGCCCGGATGGCTTTCACCTCGCCGCCTGCCTGAACGACTACCCGGCGTGGATTGACACGATGGCGGCGCTGGTGCGCGAGAACGCCGACGGGTGGGTCGAGGAAGGCGCCCCGGCTGCGCTCGGCGCGGCGAAATGAAATAAGCGCGCGAGGCGGCGCCTCGCTCCTACAGTGTGTTTCCGATATTCCCTCTGAACGTTTCCCCCACCGGGAAATCGTGGTTATACTGGTCGCACTAGCCCACTAGCCCACCGGCACGCCGCAGGACTCGGAGACGCGCCGGGATGACCGTTTCTCACATGAAGGGACGAAGTCCATGACACCGGCACAGAAGGCAATCGAGCACGCCCACGCGCACCACGAAACCTACATGGCGAGCTACCTGGAACTGCTGCGCATCCCGTCGGTGAGCGCCGACCCCGCCTACAAGGCGGATCTCGAACGGTGCGCCGACTGGATTGTCGCCGAGATGGCGCGTATCGGCTTCCACAACTGCCGAAAAATCCCGACGACCGGTCACCCGGTGGTGTATGGGGACTGGCTGGACGCGGGCGCGGACAAGCCGACGGTCGTGATCTACGCCCACTACGACGTGCAGCCGGTCGATCCGCTCAACCTGTGGGTGACGCCGCCGTTCGAGCCGACCTTCCGCGACGGCAAGCTGTACGCGCGCGGCGCGGTCGACGACAAAAGCGGCGTGTACACCAACCTGAAAGCGCTGGAGTCGATCTTCGCAGTCGATGGCAAGCTGCCGGTCAACGTCAGGCTGTTCTTCGAGGGCGAGGAAGAATCCGGCTCGCCCAACATGCAGCCGTTCGTCGCCGCCAACAAAGACCTGATTCAGGGCGACCTGCTGATCCTGTGCGACGGCGGCTTCGAGAAAGACCAGCCAACGATTGTCTACACGGGGCGCGGGATCATCGGCGCGGACGTGACGGTGACCGGACCCGACCACGACCTGCACTCCGGCGGGTACGGCGGAATCGTCCATAATCCGCTGCACGTCGTCGGCAAAATCATCGGCTCGTTCCACGACGAGAACGGGCGCGTCCAGCTTCCAGGATTTTACGATGCCGTGCGCACGCTGAGCGACGACGAACTGGCAAACATCCAGAAAGTATGGGAACTCACCGGCGAGCAGTTTCTGGCGCAGTCCGGCACGAAACACTACTGGGCGGAACCGATGGGGTCGATCCCGGTGCGCGGGACGGCGCTGCCGACGCTGGAAGTCAACGGCATCTGGGGCGGTTATCAGGGACCGGGGACGAAGACGGTCATCCCGTCGAAAGCCGGGTTCAAGGTGACGATGCGGCTGGTCAACGACCAGAATCCCGACGAGATCGCCGAAATGTTCACGAATTACGTGCTGGGCTTTGCCAGCGACACCGCCGCTATCGAGGTGAAAATCCTGACGCGGGCGTATCCGTTCAGCGGCTTGTTCGAGGGCGCGGGAGTCGAGGCGGTGCAGCAAGCGCTGGTGGCGACGACCGGCAAGCGGGCGCTGATGGAGCGCACGGGCGGCTCGATCCCGATCGCGGGGATGTTCCAGCGGGAACTGGGCATCCCGATAACGCATCTGGGGCTGAGCGCGGGCGAAAACATCCATTCGCCGAACGAATACGTGCGGGTGGACGATTTCTACCTGTGCATGGATACGGCGATCCACCTCTACTACAATCTCGCGGCGCTTAAGTGATTTTTCGCGGGCACAACGGCGACGCTGTGCCCCTACAACAACCGAGCCAACGCCGATTGATTATGTGTTAGAAGCGCTCCAGAACGCGCGACTTCACCAGACGAAGGTGCGCGCACATGGCATCCTGCGCGGCTTGCGAGTCGCGGTCGCGCAGGGCGTCGATAATGCGCTGATGCTCCGCCGGGTCGTGGGGGTTGTCGATATACGGATCGTAGGCGAGGATGCGCCCCATCTCATCAAGCAGTTGGTCGATGAGCCGAGCCAGGCGCTGGTTGCCGGACGCGCTGGCGATGATGTGATGGAACTCGCGGTTGTAGGCGGGATTCAGATATGGGGGAACGCCCATTTTCCGGGATTCGAGGTCGTCAATCTCCACTTCCGAAATTTGCAGCGTGGCGAGGCGTGTCGCGTCGGTTTCGAGGATTTCGCGCAGGTGAAAGGCTTCCTGCACATCGCGGATAGTGATGGGGGTCACCATGTAGCCGGCGCGCGGCAAGCTGTTGAGCAGCCCGTCAGCGACCAATGTCAGCAGCGCTTCGCGCACAGGAGTCCGGCTGACGCCGTATTCGCGGGCGAGTTCGCCTTCGTTGATGATTTCGCCCTGCCTGATCACACCGGAAATGATGGACTTGCGCACTGCGTAATAAACGTCGATCTTTTTCGAGGTCATAGGGTTATTGTTTCATTCGTGGGTCGAGGGCGTCGCGGAGTCCATCACCGAC
>JADLHH010000480.1 GCA_020848855.1 Anaerolineae bacterium
CAGCACGAGCGTGCCGTTGGCGCGGTATTCGTCGGGACCAATCGAGACCATGCCGGTGGGCCAGTTGTCCCAGCGCCCCGGCTCGTCGGCGAGGCTGTACAGGTCGAGGACGACCTTATCCTTGATCGAGCAGGTCAAATCCGTGCCCGCTGGCGAGGTGATGCGCATGGTCGAGGCTTTCTTCGCCAGCGCCGCGCCCGCCTTGACGCGCGCGCGCAGCTTGTCGGTGGGGCGCAGGCGGAACAGCACGTCCTGCGGCTGACCGCAGCGCAGCACGCGACCGCCGTTTTCCAGCGCCGCCGCGTTCAGCAGCGAATAGGCGTGCGCCACCGTGCTGACGCAGTCCAGCACCATATCCACTTCCGACCAGACTCGCGCGATCACGCCGCGATCATTTTCCGGCACGGTGGTGGGAACCTCGATATGGAAGACATCCGCGCCAATTTCCAGCGCCGCGCCGAGCGCCGCCGCCGGGTAATGCGGCGTGGTGTGTACGTCACTGTAGACGAGCAGCGTTTCGCCGGGCTTGAGGTTGCACAGCTCCAGTGTTTCGCGGAACAGCGGCACCAACTCGGTCGATGCCATATAACTGAGCGGAAAATCCTTCATTACGCCAACTCCTCAGTGGACAGATTGATCAGGCTAGGTATAATGAGTAGAATGGTCATACCAGTATCGTAACATAACCACACGAGATATGCAACTAATCGGTGCAATGTGATTGGACTCGGTATCTGCGGGCAGCCCAGCCGAAGCATAGCGTTTCGAGCGAGATTCCCAAAATGAACTGGCTTTATCGTCATACAACCGGCTCTGCCACCGACCTGATCGCCGCGTTCGGGCGGACGCTGATACTCTGCAACCTGAAACCGGGCGAGCGCGTGATGATCTACGCCGACCACCACACGCCCCGTCATTATGCCGCCGCCGCGCTCAGCGCCGCCCAGCAGCTTGGCGCGGATGTCTTTCAGGTGACCATTCCAACCGAGCAGGGCGAAATCCGAGAAGGCGCAGTGTGGGATTTGTGGCACGGCATCGATCTGGTTGTCGACCTGGAATCGGTGGCGACCAGCGTCTACCAGCCGCTGCGGGTGAGCGCGCTGGCGGCTGGCGTGCGGATTCTGCGGGTGACACAGCCCGAAGACGTGCTGCTGCGGCTGCCGCCGGAGCCGGACATCCGCGACCGGGTGCGCGACGCCGAAGAACGGCTGCGCGCCGCCCGCGAAATGACCGTCGCATCCGAAACGGGCACGGCGCTGACGATCAACCTCGAAGGGCGCACGGCGTTCGGCTTGTGGGGCGCTGCCGACCAACCCGGCAAATGGGATCACTGGTCGGTGGCGGTGGTCGTCGGCGGCGCGAACCGCCCGCGCACCAACGGCACACTGGCGCTGGAAACCGGCGACGTGCTGCTGCAAACCCAGCGCTACCTGAGCAGCCGGGTCGTCCTCACCATAGAGGAAGGCATCATCACACGCATCGACGGCGGGGTGGACGCGGCGATGCTGCGCCAGTGGTTCGCGGCGTGGAATGACGAGCGCGCCTATCACATCTCGCACATCGGCTGGGGCTGCGACCCGCGCGCCGACTGGGGGCGCATGGCGCGCAAGGAGCCGGGCGGCATCGGCGATGCCGAGTCGTTCGCCGGCGTGGTCCAGATCGCCTTTGGGCGGGATACGTCGTGGTATATCGGCGGCGGCACGAACGATGTCGCCGCGCACATCGACTTCAACTGCCTGCGCCACAGCATCGCGCTCGATGGCAGGCAGATTACCGATGCGGGCAGTTTTGTCTAGTTCATTCGGGCACTACGTATAAAGGAGCCTCATGATGATTAGCTGGCAGTATCGGGACACCATCGGCGCTGCAACCGACCTGATCCCCCTCTTTAAGAAGGTGCTGGAGCATTGTAAGCTGCTTCCCACCGAACGGATGCTGGTCTATGCTGACCACCACACGCCGCCGCATTATGCCGCCGCCTTCGTCTCGGCGGCGCAGTTGATCGGCGCGGACGTGTTCCAGATCACCATCCCCACCCAGCAGGGCGACATCACTGAAGGACCGATCTGGGATGCGTGGCACAACGTCGACCTGGTCATCGACCTCGAATCGATCAGCACCAGCGTGTACCGCCCGCTGCGCGTCAGCACGCTCGCCGGGCATACCCGCGTGCTGCGCGTGACCGAGCCGGAGGACGTGCTGTTCCGTATGCCGCCCGACCCGGTCGTGCGCGACCGCGCCCTGCGTTCGGAAGCGCTCGTCACCGCCGCGAAGGAATTCCACATCACCAGCGCCGCCGGGACGGACATCACCGTCAACATCGACGGGCTGCGCTCGCATGGCATGTGGGGCGTCGCCGATAAGCCGGGCATGTGGGATCACTGGCCGATGGGCTTGGTCGTGGTCGCCGCCAACCGCCAGGGCACGAACGGCAAAATCGTCATCGACGTGGGCGACATCCTGCTGGCGATTCAGCATTACGTCACCTCGAAGATCACCGTCACGGTCGAGGAAGGCTTTATCACGAGCATCGAAGGCGGCGTCGACGCGGCGCTGCTGCGCCAGTATTTTGAATCCGGTCACGACCCGCGCTCTTACGAGATCGCCCACGTCGGCTGGGGCTGCGAACACCGCGCCGACTGGGGACGGCTGGGGCGCAAAGTGCCGGGCGGTACGGACGATGCCGAGTCGTTCCTGGGCGACCTGCAAATCGCCTTCGGGCGCGACACGTCGCCGCTGCTGCGCGGAACCAACGACGTGAAAACGCACATGGACTTCGACTGCCTGAACGTGAATATCGATCTGGACGGCAGGCAGATCATCGAAAAGAGCCAGTTCGTGCTGGACGAGCTGAAGTAACGCCGATGTGCGCCGACCTGCTGTTCACGAACGGCGTGATCCGAACGCTCGATCCTGCTAATCCGGTCGCGGAAGCGCTTGCCGTCGAGCGTGGGCGAATCACCGCTGTTGGCGCGAATTCGGACATACTGGGGCATCGGCGGTTCGGCACGCGGGTGATCGACCTGCAAGGCAAGACGCTGCTGCCGGGCTTCATCGACGCGCACCAGCATCTGATCTACATGGGGCTGTCTTTCCGGCAGGTGGATGTCACCTCTGCGGCAGTCGGCTCGATTGACGACATCGTCGGGCGCGTGCATCTCCGCGCCGGAGAGACACCCGCCGGCGAGTGGATCGAGGGGCGCGGCTATCACGATGCCCGGCTGACCGAAAAGCGCAATCCCACCCGCGACGATCTGGATCGCGCCGCGCCCGACCACCCGGTTTTCCTGACACGGGTCTGCGGGCATATCATGTCGGTCAACAGCCGGGCGCTGGCGCTGGCGGGCATCACCCGCGACACGCCCAACCCGGCAGGCGGGACAATCGACCGCGACCCAGTGACGGGAGAGCCGACCGGTGTACTGCGCGAAACCGCCATGCAGATGATCCGGCGGGTCGTGCCGCTGCCGACCCCCGCCATGCTGCGCCAGGCTATCCGGGAAGGAGCGGAGCATAACCTCCGACACGGCATCACCACCGTCTGGGAGCCGAGCATCGAGCCGGATCAGCTTGACGTGTATCGCGCGCTGGACTCCGATGGCGAAATGCCGATACGGGTCGTCATGGCGCATAAGAAAGTGCTGCGCAGCGGGGAAGAAGTGCCGCTCCCGCAGCGCTTCACCGGCGAGTGGCTGAGTCTGGTGGCGGTCAAGCTGTTTCAGGACGGCGGCTTCGGCGGCGCGACTGCTGCCCTGACCGAACCGTATGCCAACGCGCCAGAGACGCGCGGGCAGTTGGTGTGGGAACAGGCGGGGCTGAACGAGCGCGCCCGCGCCATTCACCAAGCCGGGCTGCGCATCAGCATCCATGCCATCGGCGACGCGGCGATCACGTCGGTGCTGGATGCCATCGAATACGCGACAGCAGGATCGCCACCGGGCGACTATCGCCACCGCGTCGAACACTGCGGCTTGGCGCTGCCGGGCATCCCCGAACGGCTCAAACGAATGGGCGTCATTCCAGTTCCGCAGCCCGTGTTTCTGTATTTCGACGGCGATGTTTATATGGATCGGGTTGGCGAGGAACGCTCGCGCTGGCTGTATCCGGTCAAGACCCTGCTCGATAACGGCTTGCCGGCGTCGGGTAGCTCGGATGCGCCGGTTGTGCCGGACATCAACCCGCTGCTCGGCATGTACACGGCGGTGACGCGGCGCTCGCGGGTCGGCAGAATCGTCGCGCCGGAAGAAGCGATTTCGGTCGAGGATGCGCTGTCGCTGTACACCTGGCGGGCGGCATACGCCTGCGGCGAGGAGCATTTCAAGGGCAGCCTGAGCACGGGCAAGGCGGCGGATTTCGTCGTGTTAGGCGAAGACCCACTGCGCGTCCGCCGCGAAGACCTGCCCGCTCTGCCCGTCGAAATGGTGGTTCTGGATGGGCGAGTCCAATTTCCTTGACAGGTCGGATCAGACTCGTCATAATCCGGTCATACCAGTAGCCTGTGAATACCAGATGGCGATTTGTATAACTCTATAGGAGGCAATTGTGGTCGAGAAACTTCCTCTCAGTTACGCGGCAACCGCCCAGCTTGTTCCGATGCTGAAGAAGCACCTGGAACTTTGCAAGGTTCATGAAGGTGAACATGTCCTGATCCACACCGACCCGCAGACCTACCCCCACACGGCGGCGGCGTACATGGGAGCGGCGATGGAACTGGGCGCGGACGTGTTCCAGATCGTGCATCCGTCGAACGCGCCGGAAAAAGCGGTGGTTGAAGCCTGGGAGCGCGCCGATATCGTGCTGGATATCTCGTCCGGTCCGCACGCTTACGGCAACATCATGCGCCGCGCGCTTGATGCAGGCACGCGCCTGATGCGTATCGGCGTGGAAGAAAACACCATGCGTCAGTTGTTCCCGACGCTGGACCTTAAGGAGCGCGTCATGCGCGGGCAGGACATCATGACCCAGTCGAAGGTCATGCGTATCAAGTCCCCCGGTGGCACTGACCTGACCTTCTACAAGGAAGGGCGCGAAGCGATTGGCATTTACAGCGTCTCCGACCGCCCCGGTCGCTGGGACATCTTCCCCAGCGGCATGGTCTGCTGCGCGCCGGAAGAATGGAAGGGTGAAGGCGTTCTCGTGCTGTCGCCCGCCGACCGGATGCTCGTCCTCAACCAGTACATCGACGAACCAATCTATATGGATGTTAAGAACGGCGGCATCGTCCCCGAAAGCATCCGGGGCGGAATGCAGGCGGAACTGCTCAAGCGCTGGTTCGCCCAGTTCAACGCCGAAGAATCGTATCACATCGCGCACATCGGCTGGGGCTGCGAGAAACGCGCCAACTGGCTCATCCCCGGTCAGCAGAACGAGTGCTTCTACGCCAATATGCAGATCGCCTTCGGCTCGAACATCGGTATTTTCCCCGGCGCGACCACGCTGACGAAGTCGCACATCGACTTCCCCTGCCTGAATAACAGCTACTGGTGCGACGACGTTCAGATCATGGAAAACGGCGAATTCCTGCTCGACGAACTGAAGTACAAGGGTGACGTGGACATCTCCGCCGAGACGGGCGGCAGCCACAACCGGAAGTAAACGCCCGGTTGGTAATCCGTTCGCGCGCGCCGAAGTCTTATCGTTAGGAGAAACTGATGGTTGAGAAACTTGCGACTGGTTACACTGCCACCGCTGAACTCGTGCCGATGATGAAAAAGCACCTGGAACTGTGCGCGGTTCACGAGGGTGAGCACGTCCTGATCAACACCGATCCGGGGACGTATCCGCATCACGCGGGCGCTTACATGGCAGCCGCGCTGCTGCTCGGCGCGGACGTATTCCAGACGGTACATTCCAGCTATGAGCCGGAAAAAGCGGTGGTCGATGCCTGGCGGCGTGCCGACATCGTCATCGATATTTCGTCCGGTCCGCACGCCTATGGCACAATCATGCGCGACGCGATGGATGCCGGCACCCGGCTGATGCGTATCGCCGAAACCTCGAACACCATGCGGCGTCTGTTCCCCACACTCGAACTCAAGGAACGGGTGCTGCGCGGCAAGGAATACATGATCAAGGACGACGTGATGCGCATCACCTCGCCCCATGGCACGGAGCTGACCTTCTACAAAGAGGGACGCTATCCCTTCGGCATCTACGGTTTTTCCGACGTGCCCGCCCGCTGGGACGTGTTCCCCGCCGGGATGGTCAACGTCGCGCCGGAAGAATGGAAGGGTGAGGGCGTGCTGGTGCTTGCGCCGGGCGACTACATGCTCGTGCTCAACCAGTACGTCAAGCAGCCGATCACGATGGAAATCAAGAACGGTGGTATCATCCCGGACTCGATCAAGGGCGGGATGCAGGCGGAACTGCTGCGCCGTTGGTTCGCCCAGTGGCGGGCGGAAGAATCGTATCATATTGCTCATGTCGGCTGGGGCTGCGAAAAGCGCGCCAACTGGATGATGCCGGGGCAGGATCACGAGGCGTACTATGCCAACCTGCTGATCGCCTTTGGCTCGAACGGCGGCATCTACCGCGACGGCAAGACGCTGACCAAGTCGCACATCGACTTCGCCTGCCTGAATACGGCGTACTGGATGGGCGACACGCAGATTATGGCGGACGGCGAATTCGTCATCGATGAATTGAAGTTCAAAGGGGATGCGAACGTTCGTCGCCTGGACAACTAAGCACTGAGGAGAATCGCGCCGCTGTGGAGAATGTCAGATGACCGAGTTCACCATCCTGTGGCACGATTCTTCTTCTCCATTCGCTGCGCCTGGCGTCCGCGCGTGTGACTTGCCAGCCGGCGCGCAGCACTGGCGCGGCATCCGCGACCGGACGGCGGCGCTGTGGCTGGTCAAGAACAGTATTGACGACCCGACCCGACAGGAACTGCTCGACCGGTGCGGCTTTGGCGGCGACCAGGTTCGCCACCTGCAAATCGTCCGCGAATGGGGCGGCGTATTTGGCAAAACACTGTCGCTTGCCAATTACGTCCTGCGGGAAATGCAGCCGGACTCGCTCGACTCGTTTCTGCCGCTGCTCGACCGTCAGATGTCCCAGGTGGTGACTCGCCCCGGCTGCCTGGGGGCGGCGCTGGCGTCCGAGAAAGCCGCGCCGCACCACCTGCTCGGCATCACTTACTGGGAAGCGGAACAATCATTTGCCCAATACATGGGCTGGTTTTCGAAGCAGTACTGGAAGTACACCGTCAACCCGCTGACCGTGAATGTCCCTTTACGTCAGTTGATGCGGCGCACGGGTGCTTCCGGGTAAATGACGGACGCAGGAAGGGAATTCGACTGATGGAGCAAACGAGCTTCGATTACAAGGCGCGCTGCGAGCGCGTTCAGGAGCGGCTGCGCGCCGCCCAGATGGATTATCTGATCGTCGGTCCGTCGTCCGACATGTTCTACCTGATCGGCATGAACCGCCCGCAGTCCGAGCGCATCAACATGCTGCTCATCCCCAAAGAGGGGCGCATCATGCAGGTGCTGCCGGGCTTCGAGCGAGCGCTTGCCGAGCCGCTGGCGACCTTCTTCGATTTCACCACCTGGGAAGAAACCGAAGACCCGGCGGACGTGATCGCGTCGCTGCTGCCGAATCGCGGTGGCGGGCTGAAGATTGGCGTTGCCGACAAGGTTTTTGTCCATTTCCAGTACAGGCTGCAGGCGGCGCTCCCCGGCGCGACTTTCGTCTCCGGCGGGGCGGTTATGAACCCGGTGCGCATGATCAAGGAGCCGCTGGAACTGGATTATCTGACACAGGCGGGCGCGGCTGCCGACCGCACCTACATGGAACTGCTCAAGACGCCGCTGATCGGCTTGAACGAGATTGACGCCAAAGCCCGGCTGTACGATCTGATGGTTAAGTACGGTCACGACGCGGCGGGCGGCGGCATCATCGGCGTGGGCGAAAACGGCGCGTCACCGCATCACCACGTCGGCAAGCGCCAGATTTCGGTTGGCGACGCCTGCGTGTGCGATTTCGGCGGCACGGTGCACGGCTACTGGTCGGATATGACGCGCACGTTCCACGTCGGCAAACCGTCGGACGAGTTCCTGAAGGTCTACGACATCGTCAATCAGGCAAATCAGGTGGCGTTCGAGGCGGTGCGCCCCGGCGTCACGGCGGAGTCGATTGACAAAGCCGCGCGCGACTTCATCACGGCAGCCGGTTATGGCGACGCTTTCCTGCACCGCACCGGGCACGGGCTGGGCTTCGACATTCACGAGCCGCCGTACATCGTGCGCGGCGACAAGACCGTCCTCGAAGCAGGCATGGTCTTCAGTATCGAGCCGGGCATTTACCTGCGCGGCAAGTTCGGCGTGCGCATCGAGGACATCGTGACCGTGACCGCCGACGGCGCGCGTCGCTTCAATCTGTCGACCCACGACCTGCAAATCGTCGAACCCTGATGACAGACGTGCCTTCCAGCATGATCGCCGCGCGCGTCCACCAATTCGGCGAATTTGACGTGATTCGCATCGAGGACGCGCCTGTCCCGGAGCCGAAGCCCGATCAGGTGTTGATCCGTATGCGCGCCGCCAGCGTCAACCCGATTGACTGGAAATACGTCGTCGGGCGGCTGCCGACTTACGGCTCGCTCCCGTTTACGCTGGGCTGGGACGGCGCGGGCGACGTGGTCGCCGTCGGCGCTGACGTGACCGATCTGAACGTAGGCGATGCCGTTTACGCGGTGGTGATGGGTGGCAGCTATGCTCAGTACGCGGCGGTTTCCGGCGCGCAGACCGCCCGCAAGCCGGCGTCGCTGGATTACGTGCAGGCGGCGGCGATGCCAGTCGTCGCGCAGTCGGCGTGGCAGGCGCTGTTCCGGTACGGCAAGCTGACGAGCGGGCAGCGCGTGCTGATCCACGCGGCGTCGGGCGGTGTCGGGCATCTCGCCGTGCAGATCGCCAAATGGGCGGGTGCTTACGTCATCGGCTCGGCTTCCGGCAGGAACGAAGCATTCGTGCGCAGCCTCGGCGCGGACGAATTCATCAACTATGAAACCACCCGCTTCGAGGACGTGGTGAGCGACCTTGATCTGGTGCTGGACGGCGTGGGCGGCGAGAATTTGCGGCGCAGCTACACTGTGCTGCGGCCGGGCGGGATCGCGGTCGCTGTGACCACTGCCGGGGAGATTAACGACGACGAGGCGAAGGCGCACGGCGTCGAGGTGGCGCGGCTGCGGCGCAGCGCCAACCGCGCCGAATTGGACGAGCTGGCGCGGCTGGTCGACGCCGGTTTCGTCAAGCCGACCGTGAGCGCCGTTTACCCGCTGGCGGACATTTCGCTGGCATTCGAGAGCGTTCGCACCGGGCACACGCGCGGCAAAGTCGTGCTGACCATCCCGTAACCGGGTTATATCCCCAGAGAATTGAGCAGGCGAGTGATCGACCGCTGCCGCGAATTTACGGCGCGCGGTTGATCACGACCCAGATCGCGCGCATGGTCTCCGTGCCCGTGTTGGATAGGCGGTGCGGCGTGGTCGAATCGAAGATGATGCTGTCGCCGGACTTGAGCGTATAGCGCTCGAAGCCGACTTCGAGCGTCAGCACGCCGGCGAAAACCAGCCCGAATTCGCGCCCGCTGTGCTGCGACATCGTTTCTCCCGACGATGTGCCGGGGCGATACTGAATCTCCAGAAACTGCAAGTCCTTTTCTTCCGCCGCCGTGAGCCGCTCCCAGCGGACGCCGCTCTTGAGTTCAATCGCCAGCCGCGAGGCGGTCGTCACCACCGGCGACTTGATCGCCGGCTGCATGACCAGCACGACCCCGTTTCCGTAGTCGGCGCGCAGTTCGCTGGCGGTCTTGTCCGCCAGCACAATCGGGACGTTCTGGCGTTCGGGGGCGGCTTCGGGGTCTGGAAAGAAGTAGTTGAGGGAAATCGACAGCGCCTCGGCGATGTTGTAGAGCGTCGTCACCGACGGATTGGCGCGGTTATTCTCGATCTGACTGAGCATACTGGGGCTGACATTGGCTTTCGCCGCCAGCGCGCGCAGGCTCATTCGCTGGTTCTGGCGCGCCGCGCGTATCTTCTTACCGATATCCAGTCCGTTTTCGCTGCCCATCGTCTTGGTTTTCAACTTTCGCCCCGTGTTTTATACGATTGTACACGCCAGCCCTGTTTTGAACCAGGTTAGGCGGAAAAATCGTGCAGACCGCATCAAGTGTTTGATATAATTAAACACCGGCGCTATTGTCTGGTGTGAATTCGGATCGGTTTCGACCGTGTTTTATGGAAATGAACGCACCCGGCGTGCCGCCGGGCGACCGGATAGATGCGTTTTTCGGCGTATTCGATTTTTGCGAGGACTTCATATGGCATCTTTGGGATTCATCGGGCTGGGCATGATGGGCAGCCGCATGGCGCAGCGCCTGCTGGATGCCGGTCATTCGGTGACCGGCTACAACCGCACCCGCGCCAGAGCCGAAACCCTGATCCAGCAGGGGATGCAGTGGGCGGAGACGCCGCGCGCCGTCGCCGAAGCCGCCGACGTGATTTTCTCGAACGTGGCGGACGACCGCGCGCTTGAAGGCATCATGCAGGGAGCCGACGGCGTCCTCGCCGGGCTGAGCGCGGGCAAAATCTACGTGGTGATGAGCACCAACAGCCCCGGCTTGATCCGCAGCCAGGCGGCGCAGGTGGCGGCTGCCGGCGCGGCGATGCTCGATGCGCCGGTTTCCGGCAGCAAACTTACGCTTGAACAGGGCAAGCTGACAATCATCGCGGCGGGCGAGCAAGCCGCCTACGAGCAGATTTTGCCGATTCTGCAGGCGATTGGACCGACGGTTTTCTCCGTCGGGGCGAGCGGGCAGGCGATGGCGATGAAGATCGCCATCAACATCAGCATCCTGACGCAGGTCG
>JADLHH010000481.1 GCA_020848855.1 Anaerolineae bacterium
CTCATTCTGAATCATCGATATCTGCTCCGTGTGCTCAAAGAATATACAACCTACTACAATGTCGCCCGTTCGCATCAAGGCATTCACCAACAAGCTCCCATTCCGTTCTCCAGTCCGCAGCACGGCAACATCCATTGCCGTGACGTTCTTGGCGGCATTCTGCACGACTACTACCGTGAACCTGCCTGAATCCTCCCTCAGATGAGGTTTTTCCACCATTCACGATACCAAAGTGTTCGGCTAAACAGCAGCGTTATCGATTGGTTTCACGGTCGCGCTCGATGCGCTGTGGGGTGGACCGATCAGCGGCGCGGTCACTTGGTCCGGCGCTGTCGCCTATCAACTAATCCGTGAACCGACGTCCGCGAACGAATGAGCGCCACGCTCAGACGTTCACGCCTTCGAGTTGGACGTAATCGGCATAGGGAATCGGCTTGATCACGTCGATGCCCTTCCAGGCGGCGAACTCCAGCAGTTCGCTGCCGACGCTTCCCTGCCCGACCGCATAATGATGCTCGTGCCCGGTCACCGTCAGCGTGTTCACCAGATCGATCTGGCTGATCGGCGTCCCATTGAGGCGGAATTCGCTGAACCAGCCGCGCGTCCCGTTGTAGCCGTTCGACGGGCGCTCGACGACATTGGCTTCCAGTGCGAGCAGAGTCGCGCCATCGTGACTGAAGTAGGTGATGGTGGTCGGCTGGGGCGCGAAGACCAGATCGCCCGCCACACCATAGCGCGTCTCGGTCTTGCGTCCCAGTGTGGCATGATCGACCCATTTGATGCCGTCCGCGTTGGCGAAGTGGCGCGGCGAGACGCCGCAGTGCCACAACAGCACATCTCCCGCCTCTGGGTTGAGCACCGCCATGTCGAGCAGGGTGGATGAGCCGTGACGCGCCGTCAGGTTGTTGAGCAGATACATGCCCAGCGCGCCGAGCACGTCGCCCTCGCAGGCGACGGCGACTCCGTCCTCGCTGCCGAGCCAGCTATACGCCATGCACGGCGCGACGCGGTATAGCTGCTGAATCTCCGACCAGCAGGCGACCGCCAGCGCGTCATAGTCCTGTTCGCGGATCAGGTCGCGCATCGCCAGATACAGCCGCGCCACCCGGTCAAATGCTGTGTCCTCGCTCACGATGATGGCGCTAGCAGCGCCCTTCACGTCGCGGACAACCTGTGCGACCGGCTGCGGATCGTAAGCCTTCGCGCGCTCGACCAGCTCGGTCATGGTGTGCGCGGCAATCGTGCTGCCGAGCCGCTGTTTGACCCGATCCGCGTCGAACTGCATGTTGGTGAAGCCCGGCACGAGTCCGCCGATCCAGCCGATACGCGCCCGCTCCATATTCTTGACGGCAGTCAGCGCGCGGATGGTGATGCCGAAACGCCGCCGGAAGTCGTCGTCCTCGACCTGCCCGTAGAACCACTTGAACGGGATGCTCTCAGCGCTCAGGTCGCGCCTGAGGATGCTGGCGAAATGGCTCATGGAGACGAACGAGTGCAGCTTGATGTCGCCTTCGCGCTCCGGCTCTGGCGTCGCCCATAAGCCGAGGCGGGGCGCGGCGTGCGCTAGCGGCGGAAGCTGCTCGCCCATGCTGCACCCCGACGTTTGCAGCATCAGAAAATCGACGTTCTGCGCTTTCAGGTAAC
The DNA here is from genome assembly GCA_020848855.1 of Anaerolineae bacterium. Next base: position 1,645 of record JADLHH010000481.1, read on the forward strand.
GGGCGGCGGCTTCGGCGGCTTCCACGCTCATCACGGCATCGCTGACGGCGACCAGATCGAAGTCGAGTTCCTGCGCCAGCCGGGTCAGCCCGTCGATGGCGCGCTCGCGCTGGCGGTACTCGCTGGCAAAATAGCTGGAAATCGACGTGCCAACGAATCCGACGCGCAGTTTATGCTTCGCCATGCTGATTTTCCTTCCAATAAGCATTCATCGCCGCGAACATGACGCCGATGGAGCGCGCGCCGGCATCGACATGACCGAGCGCCCGTTCGCCGACAAAGCGGGCGCGACCGTGCTGGGCGACCATGTTGGCGGTCGCCTGCGCGCCTTTGGCGGCGGCTGCCGCCGCCTGCTCGAACGACTCGTCCAGCGCTGCGCCCGCTTCGAAAGCGTCAACAGCGGGCTGAAGCGCGTCGATCATGGTCTTGTCGCCGGGCTGCGCCTTGCCGCGCGCGATCACGCCGACCAGCGCCGCGTGCCAGAGCGCTTTCATGTCGGCGTGCGAGAGCGTCGCTTTGTCCTTCGCCGCCATACCCGCGCGCAGAAACAGCGTACCGTAGAGCGCGCCCGACGCGCCGCCCATCCGGTTCATCAGCGATTGAGCGGTCGCGCTCAGGATGCTGGTCGGCGTTGGCTGGTCGAGCGCGGCGACTTTGTCGGCAGCGTCGGCGAAGGCGACGCTCAGCGACGTGCCGTGATCGCCGTCGCCGAGCGCCGAATCGAGGCGGTTGAGTTCGTCGCGTGATTCGGCGATAGCAGCGCTGATCGCGGCGATCATGCCGATGAGTTCGTGGATGCCGATCTCGGTCATGGCGCGACCATCTTCAGATACGCGCCGTTCGCCGGGGCATCCCACAACCGCTTGAGTTCATCGTCGACCCGGCAGAGCGACAGCGCGAATCCTGCCGTCTCCTGGGTGGTGGCATACGCGCCGATCCACGACCGGTAGACGCCGACGCCAGCCGCACTCAGCCGTTCGGCGACGCGGCGGTAGAGGATGAACAACTCCATCAGGGTCATGCTGCCGCTGTTGTTGAGCAACACCAGCACCTCGTCGCCAGACGCGAAGGGCAGGTCTTCGAGAATTGGCGGGAGCATCAGATCAATCGTCGCGTCGGCGGAGACCAGCTTCTGCCGCCCCATACCAACTTCGCCATGTACACCCATGCCGATCTCGATCTGGTCGTCGGGCATCTCGAACATGGTCTCGCCGGTGACCGGGTGGGCGCAGGAGGTCAGCGCGACGGCGAGCGTGCGGCTGTTATCACGGATTTTTTCGGCGAGCGACTTGCACGCCGGCAGCGAAGCGCCCGTTTCGGCAGCCGCGCCGAGCATCTTCCAGACGAAGAACAGCCCGGCAGAGCCACGCCGATCTGGCTCGCGTCCTTTGGGAGCGCTGGAAATGTCGTCGTACAGCACAACCATCTCGACGTTCGACGTGCCTTCCATTTCACACAGTTCGAGCGCCATCTCGGCGTTCATCAGGTCGCCGGCGTGATGCGAGACGCACACCAGCACGCCCGCGCCCCGGTCGGCAGCTTTGATGCCATCGAGGATACGCTCCGGTCCTGGCGCGGTGAAGATTTCGCCGGGGATATTCACGTCGAACAATCCCTCGCCGACCAGCCCGATCATGGCGGGTTCGTGACCGCTGCCGTTGCCGATCACCAGCCCAACTTTGCCCGCCGCTTTCGGCTGGCGGCGGACGATCAGCCCTGTGTCGGTCAGGCGCACGATGTCGCCGTAAGCGCTGGCGAAGCCCGCCAGCATTTCGGTGAGGATGTTTTCGGGTCGATTGATCAGTTTCTTCTTGCGCACCGACATGATCACTCCAGTGGGACAAAGCGCATCAGGTGGATGGGGTGGAACACGGCATGATCGACGTACTGCACGCGCACGCGCATCCCAATCGTAACCGATTCGGGCGGCGCGTCCAGCAGGTGCGGAAACAGCGTCGAAGCACCGTCGAGCAGCACGTATGCCAGCACGTAGGGCGTCGCCAGCGCTTCCACGTCGGGATTGCTGCCCGGCGAGAAGTGCAGCACGGAAAACGTCTCGACCGTCCCCGTGCCCGGCAGATCGATCCATTCGGCGATCTGCGTGCAGTCCGGGCAGAGCGGGCGCGGCGGGGCGTAGACGCGCCCGCAGTTCGGGCAGCGCGTCGCCATGAAGCGGCGATTTTCAAGCTCTGCAAAGAAGCGCGAATACTTGCCCAGACTGTGGGTGTAGCGTTGCGCCATTTCGAGATTCAGCCGCTCAATCAGCCGGAAATCTGCCCAGGGATCATGCGGGTGCTTCAGCGGATCGGGAACGGTTTGCAGGTCCTTCTTGCTGGTCACGTCTGCCATCAGTCCCGCCGTTCAAATATGTTGACGACCGCAATCGTGCCGATCCCGGCGTGGGTGTCGGTGAGACCACGCCGCGCGCTGGTGACCTGACGGCGCGGATCGACCTCGCTCCACAACTGCTGGACGATCTCAATTGCCTGCACGATCCCGGTCGCGCCGACCGGTGCGCCGCGCCCCAGCAGTCCGCCGCTGGTGTTGACCGGCAGCGCACCGTCCAGATCAAATACGCCGTCGGCGACGCGCTCGCCGCCCTGACCGACTGGGACGAAGCCCAAATCCTCGACCGCCTGAATCTCGACACCGCTGTAGCTGTCGTACAACTCGGCAACGTCGATTTGTTCGAGCGGATTGCTGATGCCTGCCATCGCATACGCCTGTTGGGCGGCGGCTTGCTTCGCCCGGAAGTGCATGATTTGCGGGTAGCGGTCGCCCAGGCGCATCGTGTCGGTTCCGCAGCCTGTCGCCGCGTAATAAACCGCCGGACGCTGCGCGAATTTCGGGCTGTGCGCCTTCGCCCATGCTTCCGTCGCCAGCAGCATCGCCGCCGCGCCGTCGCTCAGCAGGCTGCAGTCGAGCAGTTTGTACGGCTCGGCAACCGGGCGCGACGCCAGCACGTCGTTGATGGTCAGGTCCATCGGCTTCTGGGCGATGGGATTAAAGCGCGCGTTGCGGCGGTTGCGCACAGCGACGTGGGCGAACTGCGCCTCGGTCGTGCCGTAGGCGCGCATGTGGGCGCGCATCATGGCGGCGTAGAAGGCGGTGTACGTCCCGCCGATCATCATCTCCCAGTCGAAATCAGCGGAGAGCGCGAATAACTGATTCGCCGTTTTGGATGACACGCTGCGCCCGTTGGTCTCACCGCCGTAAACGAGGATCGAGTCGCACAGCCCGCTCTGAATGTGCGCCCAGGCGGTGCGCAGCGCCAGTGCGCCGGTCGCGCCGCCGCCCTCGACGCGCAGCGTCGGCATCGGCGTCAAGCCGATCTGGTCTTGCAGGATGGCAGCCAGCGTCATCTGGCGGTTGAAGTGGTCGCTCTCGTAGCTCGCCAGCCCGTGTTGGATAGTCCTGATGTCGGTCACGTCGGCGTCGGCGAGGCAATCGAGCACCGCTTCGGTCACGAGGTCGCGGATATTGCTGTCGGCGCGGTCGGACGCGAACGGCGTCACGCCGACGCCGACAACAACCGGCAGTCGTGTGTCGGTCATGCGTCTGCCTCCTCATAGGCACGATACCAGTCGGTTGAGACCGGCTCGCAGGCGATGCGGCTCGTCCAGGGTGCGCCGGTTTGCGCGCACGCCGCGAGTCGCTGCATTCGCTCGCGCCCGGTCGTATCCAGCCAACGCTGCCGCTCGTCCTCGTCGATCATCAGCGCGGCTTCGCCCCACACGGCGCGCCCGACGATGTAGCCGGACGCGCCCGCCGCGCAGGCAACCTCAACTTGTCGGCAGAAAGCGTCAAAGCTGACCCCGGCGCTCAGCAGCACCCAGGGGACATCTATCGATGCAGTTAGCTCGGCGCAGGCATCCCGGCACAACGCTTCGTTCGCCTCCAGCACCGGTGTCACCGGAAATTCCAGCTTGAGCACATCCGCGCCAACTGCGGCAACCCGGCGCGCCGTCTCGATCACGCGCCGCGTGAACTGTCCGTCGTATACAGTCTGGATTTCGCCAATCGGGTACAGGATCGGCTCGGTATAGAGCGGGATGTCGTGATCGGCGCAGTCGGCGACCACCTGCCGCAGCAGCGCATCCTGTTTCGCCGCCAGTTCCAGCGCGTCGGGATTGTAGTAAAAGAACAGCTTGACCCCGTCCGCGCCAATGCGCTTGATGCGGACGACGCTCCAGCCGGGCAAGATTTCGACTTCCAGCGGCATTGGCGCAAGCTGGTAATCGGCTTTTTCCAGCTCGACTAGCAGCCCGGCGCTGCCCAGATACCCGCCGCTGATCGCCTGCGCCGCGCTGTAGATCGGGTCGAGCAGCACACCGGATATATCTGAGGCGAGGGCGGCGACCACCTGCCGCTTAAAGGCAATCACCTGCTCGGTGGTGACAGTTTGCGGCGCGGCGGAGTTCATCGCTCGCTTCAGGGCGTCGCTGTGGTCAAGCGCCAGAATATTGAAATATCCGTCCGGCGTGCTGGCGCGCTGCAGCGCCCGATATTTCCCAACCGTGACCTGCCTCATTCGTATTTCACCCACACGCTCTTGACTTCGCTGTACAGGTCAATTGCCTCTTTGCCCATTTCGCGCCCGTGCCCACTCTGCTTGTAGCCACCGAACGGCGAGGCGGCGTCGGTGTTGCCCCAGGTGTTGATCCAGATCGTCCCCGCCTGCAGCCTGGCGGCGAAGCGGTGCGCCGTAGCCAGATCGCGCGTCCAGAAACCCGCCGCTAATCCGTAGGGTGTGTCATTGGCGCGGCGCAGCAGGTCATCCGGGTCGTCGAACGGCATAGCACACACGACCGGACCGAAAATCTCCTCGCAGACGAGCTTCATGTCGTCGCGGACGTTGACGAAGATCGTCGGCTCGATGAAATAGCCATCTTGCAGCGCGCCGCCCATGCGTTTGCCGCCGATCATGCTGCTGCCGCCCGCTTCGTAGCCGTTCTGGATGTAGCCCATGACCGTGTTCATCTGCTCGGCGCTGATTACGGGACCCAACTGCGGTTGGTCGCGCTGCATCCCCATGCCGATCTTGATTTTTTCCGTCTCGTCCGCCATACCCTCGATCACGCGGTCGAAGATTGGGCGCTGGATGTACAGACGCGACCCCGCCGTGCAGGACTGCCCGTTGTTGCCGAAGATCGCCCAGGTCGCCCCGGTGATGGCGTTGTCGAGGTCAGCGTCGGCGAAGATGATATTCGGGCTTTTGCCGCCCAGTTCCAGCGAAACACGCTTCAGCGTCGCCGCCGAACTGCGGATGATCGTTTTAGCCACGCTGACGCTGCCGGTGAAGCCGATCTTGTTGACGCCGAGTTGTTCGACCAGCGCCGCGCCTGCCGTCTCGCCGTAGCCGGTGATTACGTTGAATACGCCCGGCGGAAAGCCGACTTCCTCGAACAACTGCGCCAGATACAGCGTGCTGAGCGGCGTCTGCTCGGCGGGCTTGAGGATAATACAGTTGCCCGCTGCCAGCGCCGGGGCAATCTTCCACGACGCCATTAGCAGCGGATAATTCCAGGGGACGATCAGCCCGCAAACGCCGACCGGCTCGCGCACGGTGTAGTTGAACATGCCTTGCGCGCTGACCGGAATGGTCGTGCCCTCGATCTTGGTGACCCACCCGGAGTAATAGCGGAAATGCTCGGCGGAGAGCGGCGCGTCGACCGTTTCGGTCACCGAGACGGGTCTGCCGTTGTCGAGCGAATCCAACTGGGCGAAGACCGGCGCACGCGCCTCGATCAGATCGGCGAAGCGCCAGATCAAGCGGCTGCGGTCGGCGGCGGTCAGCTTGAGATGCCACGCGCCGCTGTCGAACGTCTGCCGCGCCGCGCGAACCGCCTTGTCCACGTCCAGCGCGCCGCCCGA
>JADLHH010000482.1 GCA_020848855.1 Anaerolineae bacterium
CTTTCGGCGCTGGCTGCCAACGACTGCCTGGGGGTGTGGTCGTGGACGGAAGAGGCGGCGATTGACAAGCCGAGCCGCTGCCGCCCGCGCCGCAGCGTGCTGACGGTTGCGCCGGCGCAGATGTTCTGGAGGCTGGGCGATTTCGAAGTTCGCTGGCGCGATACCATGCTGGCGACCTGCCGCGCCAGCGATTCAAGCTGCGAGTTCAAGCTGCTCTAGGGCGGCAGCAGGCGCACGCCGATCACCGCGAGCAGGATGAGGACGGCTTTTCGGAATACCGTCTCGTTGACGAAGCGGTTCAGCGCGAAACCAACGCCGGTGCCGATTAGCGTGAGCGGCAGGGCGACCAGCAGGTTTTCCAGCACCAGTGTGCTGACGTGCCCGGCGGCGACGTGCGCGCCGATCACCAGCACGCTGTTGATCATGAACAGCGCCTGCAAATTCGCCCGGAACTGGTCGGATTCCCAGCCCATGCTGGAGCCGTAGATCACTACGGGCGGTCCGCCGGTGTTGTACGCCCCGCCCAGCACCCCGGCGGCGAGTCCGCAGCCGAACGCCCACGCCGGATGCCGGATTTCGCGCAGGCGGGGGCGGGTCAGGCTGTAGAGCGAATAGGCGATCAGCAGGATGCCGAGCGCCGAGAGGATAATATGTTCGTCCAGTCGCTCCAGCAGCGCGACGCCGAGCGGCGTGCCGATGGTGATGCCGACGAGCACGCGCCAAAACGGGCGGATATCCAGCGCGCGGCGGTAGCGCCACATGATGATCACCTGCATCGGCATGATGAACAAGGCGACGAGTGCTGCCGCGCCGACCGGGTCGAGGATGTGGATCAGGAATGGCATACAGATCAGTGCGACACCGAAGCCCATGATGCTCTGGACGACCGACCCGGCGAAGCACACGGCGGCGACGAGGATGAAAGGTGTCAGTTCGGGTGAGATGATCACATCACCTGCTGCTTGGGGCGGTACTGGATCGCTTCGGCGGCGTGCTGGACTTCGATGCGGTCGCTGTCGGCAAGGTCGGCAATTGTCCGGCTCAGCTTGAGGACGCGGTGATACGAGCGGGCGCTCAACCCCATGCGCCGTACCGACAGCTCGATCAACTGGCGGGCTTCGTTCGACAGGATGCAGAACTTGTCAATCTCGCCGACACCCATGTCGCTGTTGGCGAAGATGCCCGGCGAATCGGTGAAGCGCGCCGACTGACGGGCGCGGGCACGCTCCACCCGCGCGCGGATCGACGCCGAGCTTTCGCCGCGCTCCATGCTCATCAGCTTGTCGTATTCGACGCGCGGCACGTCCACGTGAATGTCGATCCGGTCGAGCAGAGGACCGGACAGCTTGCTCTGGTAGCGCAGGATCATCGACGGCGTGCAGGTGCAGGCTTTGACCGGATCGCCGTAGTAGCCGCAGGGACAGGGGTTCATCGCCAGGACCAGCAGGAAATTCGCCGGGAAGGTGAGCGAGCCTTTGGCGCGGCTGATAGTGACAATTTTGTCCTCGATGGGCTGGCGCAGGACTTCAAGCGTGTGCTGGCTGTACTCGGTCGCTTCGTCCAGGAACAGAACCCCGCGATGAGCAAGGGTGATTTCGCCGGGGCGCGGCACCGCGCCGCCGCCGACCAGCCCGGCGTGCGAGATCGTATGGTGGGGCGCGCGAAAGGGTCGCTGCTCGATCAGCGGGCGGTCGCTTTGCAGCATATCCGCCACCGAGTAGATGCGCGTCACTTCGAGCGCCTCCGCCATCGTCAGGCGCGGCAGGATGCCGGGTAGCGCCCGCGCCAGCAGCGTTTTGCCGGAGCCGGGCGGTCCGCTCATGCGGACGTTATGGTTGCCGCCCGCCGCGATCTCCAGCGCTCGTTTGATAATCTGCTGCCCGCGCACGTCGGCGAAGTCGGTAATGCCCGCTGGCTGCGGCGCGTCGTCGCTGCTGGACGCTGCCGTGTACGGCGCGATGCGGTTCAAATCGTACAGATGCTCGACCAGTTGACCGAGCGATTCGAGCGGGATCACGTCGATGCCGCGAACCAGCGCGGCTTCAGCAGCGTCGACTGACGGGACGTAGATCGTCGAAAAGCCCTGTTCCATCGCGCTGTGGGCAAGCGGCATCACCCCCTGAACGTGGCGGACGCTGCCGTCGAGCGACAGTTCGCCGACGAACACCGCGTTTTCGAGCGCGCCGAGCGGAACCTGATCGGTTGCCGCCAGCGCCCCGACGGCAATCGCCAGATCGTACGCCGGACCGTGCTTAGGGAGATCGGCAGGGCTTAGATTGACGATGTACGCTTTGTTGACGAACTGCAGCCCGCTGTTCTTGATGGCGGCGCGCACGCGCTCGCGGCTTTCCTTGACGGCGGAATCGGGCAAGCCGACGATGGTGAAATTGGGCAGCCCGGCGCGCGGGTTGAAGTCGGTCTGGACTTCGACGATGCACCCTTCCAGACCGACGAGCGCGCAGGCGCGAACGATGGACAGCATGGTAACTCCGGCGTTATGTGTAAGCTGCTGGAAGTATAGACTCTTATCCGGTGGCGCGCACCCACGACCGGCGTGCCGTGCCTATATATCTCGCCGGTCACAGATGCTACAATTGCGCGCATCAAGGGCAGATCGCCGCTGCCACTGTAATGCGAATCGGTTACCTGGGCAGGCGCGGGCGCGTTGGTTCCGCCGAAAGGAAGTGCATGACTCCAGAGATCGCTCTGGTGCTGGTCATCATCGCGGTTTCGCTGATCCTGTTTGCGACCGAACGGCTGCCGTCCGACGTGATTGGGCTGGGCATTGTCGTCACGCTGGTGCTCACCGGGCTGCTACCGATGCGCGATGCCTTCGCCGGGTTCGGCAGCGACACCGTGCTGATGATTCTCGGCTTGCTGATTATGACGGCGGCGCTGATGCGCACCGGCGTGGTCGAGTCGTTCGGACAGCTCCTGTTCCGCGTGACCGGCGACCAGCCGAAGCGTATCCTTGCCGTGATCATGATCTCGGCGGCGACGCTTGGTTCATTCATGAGCCACACCGCCGCTACCGCGCTGCTGCTGCCAATCGTTGTCGGCATCGCTAACCGCGTCCGCGTCAGCGTCGCCAGGCTGCTGATGCCGCTGGCGTTCGCCACGATTCTTGCCAGCGGCATGACGTTGATCGCCACCTCGACCAATCTGGTTGTCAGCGGCATGATGACCCAGTATGGGATGCAGCCGCTGGGGATTTTCGAGCTGACCCCGCTCGGTATCCCGATCCTGATCGTCGGGCTGCTGTACATGTATTTCATCGGCGACCGCCTGATCCCCGACCGAACGCCAGTCGAGGATGAAAAGCAGCGGCTCACCAAGCGCATTTACCTGACCGAGATGGTCGTTGAGGAAAACTCGGCGTTTGTCGGCAAGACGCTGGAAGAGACGAAGCTCGGCAGCCAGCTTCAGATTCAGGTGCTGCGCGTCATCCGCGAGCGGCATC
>JADLHH010000483.1 GCA_020848855.1 Anaerolineae bacterium
ATACAAATTCTCGACAGCTTATCTCGCCTTTCTGTTCATGGCGATGATCCTCGACAAAATTCTCCTGTAGCACACGACAACGTCCTCGGCATGGGGCACGATATATCATGCCCCATGCTATGTGGGTATAATCGGCGCTGAAATACGCCGAGGTTTATGTCGTGTGTTGTACCCACAAGGACGTGCTGAATTTATGAATCGCAAGTCGATCCTTCTACGAATGATGCTTTGCTTCGCTATATTGGCGTTGTCGAGCGGCGCGCTGGCGCAAAACGCAGATAACGTGACCGCTTTTGAAATGCGCTGGTCGCCGGATGGTCGCTGGATCGGCGTCGGAAGCGCCGACGGTGTCTGGATTTTTGACGCGGAGCAGGTCGACGCCGAACCCTATCACTATGCTGAAGGGGCTTTGGTCTATGTTGTCGCGTTCGATCCGGTGCGCCCATACGCTGCTTTCGCGCCGGGAGATGGCGAGCAGGTGCGGGTGATCGAAATTGAGACGGGAGCCGAAGTTTTCGCCGCTGATGCGTCGATCGGCTACGACGAATTTTCGTCGGTGTTTTATGATCTTGGCTACAGCGACGATGGGCAGTATCTTTCCGTGCTGAACACCTCGATGGTCTACGCGCTGGATGCGGCGACCGGGGAGATGGTGCTCATCTTCCCGAACACGGCTTCAGTCCCAAGCTACGCGGGCAGCGGTTGGATGACCTCGCTCGACTACGGCAGTGGAAGCGAGACGCTTCTCGTCAGCGATTGGAGCGCGCATCTGTTTGTGTACGATATTGCCAGCCGAAAAAACACGATGATACACAGCCTCGACATCAACGACGGCGAAGGCTACCGGCTGGAACGTTTCGAGATCATACCGGAAACGGACTCGATCCTGCTGCTGGGGTGGGGCGCGCTGTACACCTACGATCTGGCAGCCAATACGATGACGCCTCTCGCTGATCTGGGTGATCTGCACGTCGATGGCTTTGACTTAAGTCCTGATGGCGCTCAGGTGGCAGTCGGCGCGGGCACGAGCTGGTATCTGTACGATCTGGTCGATGATCGACAGGTCGGGGTGTTTGAGAGCGATTTCAGCGACACGACAATATCCGAGCGGATTTACTCGCTTGCGTTTAGCCCGGATGGGGATCGCGTGGCGACGCTCCAGACCGACGGGCAGTTGAAAATCTGGGACATTGCCACCGGCGAAATCATCGCGCAGCTTGGCGCGTTCAGTGGCGGCGTCAGTCAGAAATGGGGCTGAGAATCCGGCATATTTGTCAGGAATCATATGTATCTTGACGTATTCACGCTTTCGGCGCTGGTAGACGAATTCCTCGACGTGCTCGTCGGCGGGCGCGTGCAGGATTCGCTGAGCGTGGACGAGTTCGGCTTGGGGCTGGAAATCTACGCCAACCACCAGCGGCGCTACCTGTACATGAGCGCCGACTCGCAGACGCCGCGCATCCATCTAGTGCCGGACAAGCTGCGGCGCGGTTTGCAGCAGCCGACCCAGTTGGGGCTGCTGTTCCGGCGCTACGTGGAGGGCGGCATCATTACCCACGTCAGTCAGCCGGACTGGGAGCGTATCATTCACATCGACGTGCAGGGGCAGGAAGGCGACGTGACGATTATCGTCGAGCCGATGGAGCGGCGCAGCAACCTGCTGCTCGTCCAAGACTCAACGGGGCAGATCATGGACTGCATCCGGCGCGTCGGCGCGGGCGAGAACCGCTACCGCGTCAGCCTGCCGGGGCATGAGTACGTCCCGCCGCCCCCGCAAACCGGCAAGCTAAGTCCGTTCGGGCTGACGCTCGAAAGCCTGATCGGGCTGTTCGACCAGAATCAGGATGCCAGGCGCAAGACGCATCAGGTGTTGACCTCGCGCTTGCTCGGCTTCAGCCCGCTGCTGGCGAAGGAAGTCGTCTACCGCGCCGGCGGCTTGATTGATCAGAAAGCCGACGACGCCGACCCGGAAAAGCTGCTGGCTGCGCTGAAGGATGTGGTCGCGCCGCTGCAGCGCCGCGAGTGGCAGCCCGGAATCGCCGAAAACGAGCGCGGCGTCGAAGCCTACAGCGTCTACCCGCTGACGAGCATCGACGGCTGGCAGCGGGTCGAATCGGTCAGCGAGGCGATGACCCGCTTCTACAACGCGCCGGTGGGCGAAGACGCCTACAACGCCGCCAAAGTCCCGGTGCGCGAGGCGATCCACGATGCGATAGGCAAAGTGCGTGGCAAGCTGGAATCGCTCCAGCGTTCGATGACCGACGAGAGCGAGCGCGAAACGCTGCGCCAGAGCGGCGAACTGATCCTCGCCTACCAGTACGGCATCGGCAGGGGGCCGACCGAACTGCGGGCGCAGTACGATCTGGATGCGCCGGAGCTGGTGATCGCGCTCGACCCGGCGTTGACGCCGCTGGAGAATGCCCAGCGCTACTTCGATAAGTATAATCGCGCCAAGCGCGCGCTCGACGACGTGCCCGGCTTGATCCGAGACACCGAGAACGAGCTTCAGTTTCTGGCGCAGTTGGATACCGACCTCGAACTGGCGGGCAACTGGCTGGAAATTGACGAGGTACAGCAGGCGCTGCAGGCGCGCGGCTACTGGAAGGGCAAGCCGAGAGCGCGTATGGGCGGTTCCGGCAAGAGCGCGCCGCTGCGGTTCGTCACGAAAGACGGTTTTGTAATCTGGGTGGGGCGCAACAGCCGCCAGAACGAGATCGTCACGTTCGACAAAGGCGGTCCGCAGGATTTATGGCTGCACGCGCGCGGCGCTGCCGGGGCGCACGTCATCGTCAAGTTCGACGGGCGGCAGATTCCCGAACGAGTGATCGAGGCGGCGGCGGGGCTGGCGGCGTATTACAGCGCGGGGCGGGGCGAAAGCAGCGTGATCGTGGACGTGACGCCGCGCCGTTATGTCCGCAAGATCAAGGGCGGGGCGGCGGGGATGGTCACTTACCGCAACGAGGAAACGCGGACGGTTGCGCCGCGTGGTGAACTGGGCATATAGAGAGGTCAGCATGGCAGAACAGCGCTTGATCCCGAAGCCGGGCAGCACGATCAGCCTGAAAGATTACAACCCTGACTATATCGGGGGATTCGACAAGAAACGCGCCAGAGCCGAGGAGCAGGAACTCGAAGCGCGGCTGGCGGTGCTGCAGGAGAAGCTGTATGCGCAGGGGACGCAGTCGCTGCTGGTCGTCCTGCAGGCGATGGACGCGGGCGGCAAGGACAGCACGATCAAGAAGGTGTTCAACAGCGTCAACCCGCAGGGTGTTTACGTGACCAGCTTCAAAGCGCCGACTGCGGAAGAACTGGGGCACGATTTTCTGTGGCGCATCCATCGGCACACGCCCCGCAAAGGCATGATCAGCATTTTCAACCGCAGCCATTACGAGGATGTGCTGGTCGTGCGGGTGAATGGACTGGTGCCGAGCGAGGTGTGGGAGGCGCGCTACGACCGCATCAACGAGTTTGAGCGGCTGCTGGTCGAGAGCGGCACGCGCATCCTCAAGTTCTACCTGCACATCAGCAAGGGCGAGCAGAAGGAACGCCTGCGGGAGCGGCTGGATCGCCCGGAAAAGTGGTGGAAGTTCGATCCGGGCGATCTGGCGACGCGCGAGCGCTGGGACGACTACATGATAGCGTTCGAGGACGCGATCGGGCGCTGCAACACGGACTATGCCCCCTGGTACATCGTCCCGGCGAACCGCAAGTGGTATCGGGACGTGGTGATCACGCGGGCGCTGGTCGAAACGCTCGAAGCCATGAAGGTCGCATACCCCGAACCGAAACAGGATTTCAGCGATGTTAAGATACCGGATTGATGAAGGGGTTGAATGTTAAATGTAAGAAAAGTTAAAACTGCTCTCGTCATGGTGGGCGTTTCCACTTTTAACCTTTAACTGTTTCTACTTTTGACTATTCGCGTTCATGGCGCGGCGGGCGGCTTCCAGCACCCGCGCCGGGGTGATCTCGCGGACGCATGGGTGATTAGCCGGATCGTCGTCGCCCCAGTCGAGCACGCGGCACGGGCGGCAGCCGATACTCGTGTAAAGCACCTGCTGGCGCTCCGGCGACCCCCACGCGCCGAACTCAACCGGGTCGGCGGGACCGAACAGCGCGACGGTCGGCGCTCCCGCCGCGACCGCCAGATGCAGCGGTCCGCTGTCGGGACCGAGGACGACGGCGCAGCGCTCGAACAGCGCCGCCAGCGAGCCGATGCCGGTGTCGCCCGCCGCGATGCATGAGCGCCGCTTCATCTGCGCGGCGATGCGTCGGCACAGCACCAGTTCGTGATCGCCGCCGGTCAGGATGACCTGTCCATCAAGCTGATCCGCCAGCGTGTCGGCGACGAACGCCCACTTCGCTTCATCCCACTGCTTGACCCACGTCCCCGAACCCGGATGGATAGCGATTAGCGGCGTGCGCGCGCCGATGCCCCACGCTTCCAGGTAGCCTGCGACCCAGCCCCGGTTCTCGTCGTCGACCGGATAGCGCAGCCCCAGATCGTTCGGATCGATTTTGCCTGCCAGCGCCTCGACCAGCCGGGCGTTCTGCAGGACGGCGTGTTCGTGTCTATGCTCGACCGGGTGCGTCAGAAACGGGAGCGCGTCCGGCAGATCGTAGCCGATGCGCTGCGGGATGCCGGCGAGGTGCGCCAGCAGCGCGCCCCACCAGTGGTCGGGGCGAAAGATCACCGCCGTATCATAGCCGATGCGTCGCAGCGACCGCGCCGACTCCAGCGCAATCTGGTAGGGCGACCCCCAGCTTAGCTTCGCGCCCCGGTTGAAACCGGGAAAGGGCAGCGTCAGGATCACGTCCAGATCGCTGAAATTCGACAGCACCGTTGCCGACCAGGGACCGACGAGTGCGTGGATTTCGGCATCGGGGTGGGCGGCGCGCAGCGCGCGAATCGCCGGGGTGGTCAGCAGCACATCCCCCAGATGATCGGGGCGGATCAGCAGAATACGGTTTTTCTGCCCGCGCTGCTGCGGCAGCGGGATATGGGCGAAGGCTTGCAGCAGCCCCCGGCGGATGCGGTGTTTCAGCGGCACGGCATGAACAGCCTGCGCCAGACTGCGGTTGCGCCAGACGAGCGCTTCCCTATCCAAGTCCAACATCCCGGTAGATGTCGATCAGGCACGGGATGAGCGCCGACCAATCGTAATACTTGCGGACGATGCGCTTGGCGTCTTTGCCGAGCGCGCGCCGCTGGTTGGCATCGTTCAGCAGCGAGACGACGCTCTGGGCGAATGTTGTCTCGGTGTCGGCGACGATCAGCGCTTCGCGGGCTTCGCGTTCCAGCCCGGCGACGGCGATGGACGTGGCGACGACGGCGCAGCCGGCTGCCATCGCTTCCAGAATTTTCAGGCGAGTGCCGCTGCCCATCCGCAGCGGCGCGACGTAGACCTGCGCGGCGTGCAGGAACGGCTGCACCTGCACCACCCAGCCTGTGACCTCGACATGCTCGTCTTCGCGCAGGGGCTGTAGGCTGGTGTGCGGCTTTTGTCCGACGATGTACAGCCGGGCGTCAGGGCGTTCGGCGCGGATGAGCGGCAGTACTGCCTCGGAGAACCACTGCATGGCGTCGACGTTCGGGCGGTAGTCCATCTTACCGGTGAAAACCAGCACCGCGTCGCCCAGCTCGACCGCCTGCGACGGCTCGGCATAATCGTCGCAGAAGATACCGTTCGACAGCACGTGAATACGGTGGTCAGCGCGGAACCCGCGCAGCGCGTCGGCATCTTCCGGCGACACGGCGATCACGGCGTCTGCCTGCCCGCAGATCGCGCGCTCGAAACGGGCGATTCGCTGCGCCTGAATTCGCGAGTAGAGCGCGTTCGGCAGCCGGCTGGTGCTGCCGCCTTCCACGTTGGCGATCACCTGCTGGAGCGCATATTCGGCATTGTGAGCATCGTAGATCAGTTTCGCGCCCGGCTGAAGCTGCCGGACGAGCGGCAGGTAGATCGCCATTTCCAGCCCTTCGAACTGGATCAGGTCGAAGTTCGTTTGCTGAAGCATGGCGCGCAGCCGCTCGCGGAAGGCGGGCGCTTCTAGCCGCCGCGCCAGGTCGGGCTGCCCGCTGAGCAGCAGGTCGCGCAGGCGGTGGACGGGTGTCCGCGCGGGCGGCGCGACGATTTCGACGCGGGCGCAGGCATCGCGCAGCGGTTCCGGGATTTCGGATACCCCGTTGCCGCCGTCATGGAAGCTGAGCAGCGACATGGCGTGCCCGGCATGGTGCAAGCCGTGAAGTATTCCAAAGTTGCGCAGCGCCCCGCCCTGATGCGGTGGGTAGGGCAGCGCGGGAGTCAGCAGCAGAATCTGCATTGTGCGTCAAGCCGTCCGATAGACCGATAAGGCGATTTCCGCCGTCCGCTCCCAGGTGAAGGTCGCGGCGCGCGCCAGCCCCGCCTGTTCCTGCTCATGGCGCCACGCCTCATCGCTGAAAACCTTGTGCATCGCCGAGACGATTGCCGTCTGATCTTCGGGATCGACCCGCAAGCCGACATCACCGACGACTTCCGGCAGCGACGAGCGGCTGCTGACGATGGGCACGGTCGCGCACGCCATCGCTTCGAGCGCCGGGAAGCCGAAGCCTTCGTAAAACGACGGCGTGACCAGCGCCAGCGCCCCGCTGTACAGCGCCGGCATAGCGTCCTGCGGCACAGCTTCGCGCCAGATCAGACGGTCGCCGAGGTTTAGCGCTTCGATACGCTCGCGCGCCGCGTCGAAATTCCAGCCCTCCCTGCCCACCAGCACCAGCGGCGGGGCTTCGGGTGTCTGTTCGGAAAGGACACGGTAGGCTTGCACCAGCCCCTCGATGTTTTTGCGCGGCTCGAATGTGCCGACAAATAGAAAGTAGTGGTCGGGCAGGTCGAGCGCGCGGTGATAATGCTCGATAATCTCCGGCGGCTGCGGCGCGAAGCTTTCGTCCACGCCCAGCAGATGCACCGTGATCTTGGACTCCGGCACGGCTAGCATCGAGATCATGTCGCGCTTGCTGGCTGCGCTGTCGGTCAGGATGTGATCGGCGCGGTGGACTGCATACTGAATCTGGTCGTTGTAATAATGGCGGCTTTCGGCGGTGAGGAACTGCGGGTAGTGCAGAAACGTCAGGTCGTGCACGGTGATGATGTGGCGGTGAGCGCCAAACAGCGGCGGGATGAAGTCGGTGGTATGGAATACGTCCAGCCGGTGGCGCAGGAGTTCGGCAGACAGGGCGATGCGCTCGAACCGGTGATGCGATGGCGTCCACAGCGATGCGCGATGAAAACGCTTGACCAGCGATTCGCGGGCTTTGCGGCTGTGAAACACCGTGTAGCGGTTCGTGGTATCAATCCGCTCCAGCGCGTCAACCAGCCGTGTGATATAGGTGCTGATCCCGCCAGTGCGGTAGTAGGTCAGGCGTGCGTCGATTCCAATATGCATAGTGAAAGGGAGTATAGCCGCCGCCGCTGGTGATGTCCAGATGAGCGATTGACCAGAAGTGAGAATCGTAGGGGCGCAGCATGCTGCGCCCCTACCCGAAGATTGTCTTGGGTGATGGTGCTCAGCTTGCGGCTTTCTTGCGCGCGGGCGGCGCAACCAGCACGAAATGATCTTCCGGGCGGTTCAGCAGCGCGTGGAGATGTGCCGCCTCGTTCGCCTGATTATTGGTCTCCAGCGTGTGGATGTAGTA
>JADLHH010000484.1 GCA_020848855.1 Anaerolineae bacterium
GATCAACAGCCGGGGCACGATTGGATTGCTGACGAACCGCGGCGTTCGCCCGGAAGACCTCGACAAGGCGATTGAGAACGCCCGCGCCATCGCCATCCCACACAACCGCGAAGTGCTGCATGTCATCCCACGCGCCTATTCCATCGACGGCGGCGACTCCGTTCGCAGCCCAATCGGGATGCATGGCTTCCGTCTGGAATGTCAGGTTCACATTATCACCGTCTCTTCGACCAGCATCAGCAATCTCGAACAGGCGATTCAGTCGGCGGGGATTTTCCCGGATCGCTTCATCCTCAACCCGCTGGCGTCCGGCGATATCGTGCTCACCGAGCAGGAGCGTGAAAGCGGCGCGGTGCTGATCGATATCGGCGGCGGCACGACCGACCTCGCCATTTTCATCGACGGCACAGTCTGGCATTCCGCTGTTATCGCGGTCGGGGGTGACTTAATCACCAATGACATCACCCACTGGATGCATGTACCATTCGACGTTGCGGAAGCCGTCAAGATTCAGTATGGCAGCGCACGCGAAGCCGATGTCAGCCCGCTGGAGGAGTTCCTGGTGCAGCCGTTCGGCGAAGGGATGCCGACTCCGGTTAAGCACAGCGATCTGGCGGCGGTTATCGAGGCGCGCGTCACCTAACTGTTCGAATTCGTTCACGCGGAAATCAAGCGCTCCGGCTACGATGGGCTGCTGCGCGCCGGGGTTGTCCTGACCGGCGGCTGCGCGCTGCTGCCGGGGATTCGGGAAGTCGCCGCCGACATACTCGGCTGCCCGGTGCGCATCGCCAAGCCGGAGAAGATCACCGGTATGGCGGACGCCCTGCGCAGCCCGGCGTACAGCACCAGTGTCGGTCTGCTGCGGCTCGGCTTGCAGATGGAGATTGCCATGCCCACCCAGACCGTCGGTAACGGCGTCAGCGGCAGTGGCATCACCAGCCTGATCACCAACCTCTTCCGCCGCCTGCTGCCGGACGATGAGCGCTAGTCAGGTTTGAATCGTTTTAATTTTGTAACGGGCGCCGGCTCTCTGTTTTCGTCTATCGAGCGAGAAATGCTGGATAAGTCGAGTTGCGCGTGGGTTAGTGTGGAATAAAATAGAGTCAATTAATCCGGCGCTCATGTTGCGATTAGTGGGAAGCTTTGAGGAAGGGCTGACTTCATGGATATGCTTACACCCGGTGAGAACTTCGCGCAGATCAAGGTTGTTGGTGTCGGGGGCGGCGGCAACAACGCGGTCAACCGCATGATTACCGAAGGTCTGGGGGGCGTTGAGTTTATCGCGGTCAATACCGACAACCAGGCTTTGATGTTGTCGAAATCGAAGACCCGCGTCCGCATCGGGGATAAGCTCACTCGCGGCTTAGGCGCGGGGGGTAACCCGGAAATCGGTCGCAAAGCTGCCGAAGAGAGCGCCGATGAGCTTTACGAGGTGCTGCGCGGTGCGGACATGATCTTCATCGCCAGCGGCATGGGCGGCGGCACCGGCACCGGTGCGTCGCCGATTGTGGCGCAGATTGCCAAAGAGCTTGGCGCGCTGACCATCGGCGTCGTGACCCGTCCGTTCACGTTTGAAGGCGCCAAGCGTCAGCAAGCCGCCGAAGCCGGCATTGAAGCTCTCAAAACCCAGGTGGACACGCTGATCGTCATTCCCAACGACCGCCTGCTGCAAATCGCCAGCAAGAACGCCACGTTGCAGCAGGCGTTCTCGCTCGCCGACGACGTGCTGCGTCAAGGTATTCAGGGCATCTCCGAACTGATCACCGTTCCCGCGCTGATCAACCTCGACTTTGCCGACGTGCGCACCATCATGTCCGAAGGCGGGGCGGCGTTGATGGCGGTCGGGCACTCGATGGGCGATGAGCGGGCGCGCAAAGCTGCCGAGTCAGCCATCAGCAGCGCGCTGCTCGACGTGACCATCGACGGGGCGCGCGGCATTCTGTTCAACATCACCGGCGGTCCCGACCTCAGCCTGTTCGAAGTCAACGAAGCCGCTGCCATCATCAAGGAAAGCGCGCACCCCGAAGTCAACCTCATCTTCGGCGCGCAGATCGACGAGAGCATGGGCGACGAAGTGCGCGTGACCGTCATCGCGACCGGTTTCGAGCACAGCAGCCGCGTCCAGCGCAAGATGGATCAGCAGTCGGTGTATCGTCAGCCGCAGCAGCCCATCCAGCGCCAGCAGCCGGCTCCCCAGCCGCAGCAGCCGCAGCGCCCGATGCAGCAGTACAGCGCGCCGCCTCCGCCTGCCAACCCGCCGCTGGAAAAGAGCCAGCCGGATGTGCCGCAGCAGAAGCCGGACAATTTCAGCGCGCGCGTCTACGACGAAGACAACATCGAAATCCCGACGTTCCTGCGCAAGCGTCGCTAGTCTTTCGCAGACCGGGTGCTGAGCAGGCTGAATTTTTGCTCAGCACTTTTTGCCACCGCTTTTCGCAGATGAAGCTGTCGTATCGATGACCTACACCGCTCGTTTCGCGATCTTCGACGTGGGTTTTAGGGCGATGTGGGATTCTGGGAAAGCGTGGGAAAGCCGTTATAAACAATAACTATGTTCTAACCAAACCTGAGCGGAGTTGTACCTGACGGGCTGTGGACAAGAACAGGTGAGCGTGATAAATTACTTTTAAATCGATCAGAGATTTTCATAACTACTTAACCTCTGCTCAACCCACTTAACAGACAATCAGTGGTTTTGGGGTTAGCCGTGTCGTGGGGCATGGCTGTCGGTTTCGTATTGCTTGTTCCCAGCGGTTTCGGGAAGAAAAGTAATCAGGTCTAGCCTTAAAGGGGAAAATGCAATGGTTCAAGCCAAAGCTAAAAAACGCAACCAGCTTCACGACTTGGGCTATAAAATCTTTCTGGATCGTTATGCGCAGAAGGATATGACACGAACGACGCTGAAAGAGGGCGACACGGTGATTGTCGTCGTCAACCCGGCGACCGGGCAGCGCGAGATTGGCAAAGTGACGGCGATTCAGTTGCCCGAAGTGACCATCGAGCTGCTCGACGGCGAAGTGGTGACCCGTGATCTGGAAAACGTCGATAAGCCGCTGGAAACCGATCCGGGGCTGATGATGGATCGCGTCGCCGCCGGGATCGCCGCCTGCGAAGCGACTCCCGATCTGCAGCAGTCATGGACGGAGCGATTCCGCTGGCTGCTGGACGACTTCAAATTCGTCCCTGCCGGGCGCATCCTGACCGCCGCCGGGACGGAACAGGCGCTGACGTACTACAACTGCTATGTTGTGCCGTCGCCGAAGGATTCGCGCGGCGGCATTATCGAAACGCTGCTCAACATGACCGAGATCATGTCGCGCGGTGGCGGCGTGGGCATCAACATTTCCAGCCTGCGCCCGCGTCAGGCATACGTCAAGGGTGTCAACGGACGGTCGAGCGGCGCGGTGTCGTGGGGCGGGCTGTACAGCTTCGTCACCGGCTTGATCGAGCAGGGCGGCTCGCGGCGCGGCGCGCTGATGCTGATCCTCAACGACTGGCATCCCGACATCTTCAATTTCATCAACAGCAAGCGCGAATCCGGCAAGATCACCAACGCCAATATCAGTGTCGGCGTGTCCGACAAGCTGATGGAAGCCGTCAAGGTCGATGGCGACTGGGACTTAGTGTTCCCCGATACCAGCGACCCGGCTTACGATGACGTGTGGGATGGCAATCTCGAACAGTGGGTCGAAGGCGGGCACGCGGTCACCCATTTCCGCACGGTCAAGGCGCGCGAAGTCTGGAACGCGATTATCGAAAGCGCGTGGGCGAGCGCCGAGCCGGGCGTATTCTTCCGCGAGCGCTACAACAAGATGTCCAACAGCCACTACTTCGCCCCGATCATCTGCACGAATCCGTGCGTTACGGGTGATACGCTGATCTATACGTCACAGGGTTTGATGCGGGCGGCTGAAGCGTTCAATTCTGAACGGTCGGTCGATGTCGTTATTGATGGTCGCTTTGGTCATGAACGAACCATTACTTCGGCGTCTCGGGTAATCCTGACCGGCAAGAAACCGGTCTATCGTTTGCAGACCAGGGAAGGCTACTATCTCCGCGCTACTGCCAATCATCGTGTGATGACACCCAACGGTTGGGTCGAACTGGGCGATCTTTCTCCTGGCGACACGCTGCACATTCTGAACCGGAAAGGTGGTTTTGGTGTCGAAGGATCGCTTGATCTCGGGCGCGTGCTGGGATGGACAATCGGAGATGGAACTGTCAAACGCGATGAAGTTGTCCTTTCCTTCTTCGGGGGAGAAAAACGCGAACTCGCTCCGCAGTTTGCC
>JADLHH010000485.1 GCA_020848855.1 Anaerolineae bacterium
AGACGCCGGGCGGGACGGTAATCCACCGCGCGCATCAGGCGCTGGAGAGCATCTGCCTCGACAAGCATACCATGCACTACAAGGACATTCTGGCGGTCAAGTACGCCGAGCTGGTCTACAACGGCTTGTGGTACACCCGCCTGCGCGAAGCGCTCGACGCTTTCGTCAACGTGACGCAGGAAAACGTCACCGGCACGGTGCGGCTGAAGCTGTACAAGGGCAACGTGATTGTCGTCGGGCGTAAGAGTCCGCACAGCCTCTACCGTGAGGACTACGCCTCGTTCGGCGAGGAGGACGTGTACAACCAGCAGGACGCCGAAGGTTTCATTCAGTTGTTTGGTTTGCCGGTGAAGGTCGAGGCGCTGGTGTCGATTGACGGCGGCTGTAAGAGCCGTTATCGCCAGCCGGACTACACCAAGTTCAAGCGAGACTAGCATCTGACCTCTAATGACCATATGAAAATAAGTGTGAACTGTTGCGAACCCTTGACCCGTCCCATTATGCCAGTGTGCGCCCGCTCCTCGATGATTTGATGCGATTTAACCTCAGCATCATCGGCGTGCTCACATGGAACAATCCCGGCACGGTTTATGTCGATCAACCCGACATGCCACATGTGGTGCTCGTCATGAGTCCCGAAGGCTCTTACCTGGCTGGGGACGCGCCTTCCGCTGATCAGGTCTCCTCAGTGAAAAACCAGGTGGTTGACCTGATGGAGAATGATGCCATTGAAGCCCTGTGGTTGACCTGTGATCCCGCATGGCAACTCGTGCTCGATGAGTGCCTGCCCCGACCTCCCCTGCGTGTGCCCCGCCAGCATTATGTCTGTACCACTCCCGCCTTTGATTGGCGCTCGTATGTCCCCGAAGGCTTTGCTGTCCATCGCATTGACCAGGCGTTGCTCGCCCGTGCGGACTTGACCATCCCCGACCATGTTCATGATTGGATCGAGAGCAACTGGGGGACGCGAGAGGACTTCTTCGCTCGCGGCTTCGGGTTCGTGACCGAAACACTGGACATACACAAGGTCGTCAGTTGGTCGCTCTGCGACTGCATCGGCGATCACGCCTGTGAGATCGGCATCCACACTCACCCGGACTACCGTCGGCAGGGATTAGCCGCGCTCACTTCGGCGGCAGCAGTAGATTATGCGCTTGCACAGGGCTTGAGTATGGTCGGTTGGCATTGCAGTACCGACAACATCGGGTCTCAGTACACCGCTTTACGGGTTGGATTTACACTCGAACGCGATTATGTCAGTTTTGCTGCCTTTCGCCGGGAAGCTGTCCACTGGTCAGAGGCTGGACGTTCGCAGGAGGTCATAGGCGACTCTCGCGCTGCCGCCGAGTATTACATCCGCGCCGATGCGTGTGGGGATAAGCCTGCCTGGGGACACTACATCCCGTTTTATGCCGCATGTGCATTTGCCAAGCTGGGCGACTACGACTCAGCGTGGACGTGGCTCCATCGCGCAGTCGCACAGGGGTTTGACGATATGGACACCTTGCAGTCTGTCGCTGCACTGACGCCGATGCGTGCCACGCCAGCGTGGAACAGCCTGCTTCAATCTATCGAAGGAGACACCGACATATGACTCTTTGGGGCGGGCGCTTCAGCGAGCCGAGCGACGACGACCTGCGTGCGTTGAACGACAGCATCAGCTTTGACCGGCGCATGTATAGGCAGGACATTCGCGGCAGCATCGCCTACGCGCGCGCCATCGCGGCGGCGGGCGTACTCACGGCGCAGGAAGCCGAAATTATCGTCGGCGGGCTGGAGCAGGTGCTGGGAGAGTTCGAATCCGGCACATTTGAACTCAAGCCGGGTGACGAGGACATCCACACGGCAGTCGAGCGGCGGCTGACCGAGATCGTCGGCGCGGTCGGCGGCAAGCTCCACACCGGACGCAGCCGCAATGATCAGGTGGCGACCGATTTGCGGTTGTGGACACAGGACGCCATCACCGGAATCGAAGAACGGCTGCTCGTGCTGCTTAGCGCGTTGTGCGACAAGGCAGGTGATCACGCCGCGACGCTCATGCCCGGCTACACCCACCTGCAGCCCGCCCAGCCCATCACGGCAGGACACTGGCTGATGAGCTTTTTCTGGATGGTGGCGCGCGACATCGAGCGGCTGGAAGATGCACGCCGCCGGACGGACGTGATGCCGCTGGGTTCGGGCGCGCTCGCCGGGACGCCGTTCGCAGTGGATCGTTCGCGGCTGGCGGAAGCGCTGGGCTTCAATTCGTATAGTCAGAACAGCCTCGACGGCGTTAGCGACCGCGATTTCGTCGCTGAAACGCTGTTCGCGCTGTCGATGACGGCAATTCACCTCAGCCGGCTGGCGGAAGACGTGATCATCTACAGTAACCCTCTGTTCGGCTACATCACACTCGACGACCGCTACAGCACCGGGTCGAGCATCATGCCGCAGAAGCGCAATGCCGACCCGATGGAACTGGCGCGTGGCAAAGCCGGGCGGTTGATCGGCAACCTGAGCGGCTTTCTGGCGACGCTCAAGGGCTTGCCCAGCAGCTACGACAAGGATTTGCAGGAAGACAAAGAGGCGCTGTTCGACTCGGTCGACACACTCAATCTGATTCTGCCGGTCGTCACGGCGATCATCCGCACGCTCAAGCCGAACCCCGACAAAATGCGCGCCGCGCTGGATGCCGACATGCTGGCGACCGATCTGGCGGATTATCTCGTCCACAAGGGGATGCCGTTCCGCGAGGCGCATCATGTGTCCGGGCGGGCGGTACGGCTGGCAGCGGAGAAAGGGATCAGGCTGACCGAGCTTTCGGTCGACTCGCTGAGCACGCTATCCGACCTGTTTGACGTGGACGTGACCGCCGTGTTCGACTTCGATGCGTCGGTCGCGCGGCGGCGGGCGGCGGGCGGAACTGCACCGGATGCGGTACGGGAACAAATCAGGTCGGCACGGCAGTGGCTGAGCGAACGCAATATATTTTCGTAGGGGCGAAGCACGTCTTGCCCATCGCGCAGCCGGCGCTTTATGCTGTCTGCACAAGAAACGACAGCCACAATATACGAACTTCAGCCCAGCTTTCCCAGAAGGGTTGACACGTTCGGCGATTGTGGATACGCTTAATTACAATGTTTCGTCACATTGAGATAAAGTGTCTCATGGCACTGCGCCGGTACGTCCTCAGCCTTAGCCTTATTATCGTAATCGTGCTTATTAGCAGCGGTTTATGACGGCTTGGGTGCGCAGCGACTGAACAGGTAAGCGAGTAAATCAAAAAGCCCCCAAGCCGGGGGCTTTTTTTATGGAGTCAGCAGGAACATGAAACCGGAACGTACTACTTATCAGAATCGAGCGACGACTGCGTATCTGTGCCCGACCAGTCCCTGGACAGAGCCGTATCAGTCTGCGCCTAGTCAGCAGGCGGAACGTGCCGCCTATGACAGCGACGATCAGCGACCGACGCATGACGCGCTTTCCGACATCTACAACGGGCTGCACCGGTAGAGCGGGTTCGGAAAGCGCGTTTTATTTTCCTGTTCAGGAGATGATTATGCCCGCAGAATGGATCTGGAAAAACGGCGAGTTTGTAAAGTGGGAGGATGCCACCGTCCATGTAACGACTCACGCGCTGCATTACGGGTCGAGCGTATTTGAGGGGGTACGCGCCTACGCGACGCCGGAAGGTCCGGCGGTATTTCGCTTACAGCCGCACACGCGCCGCCTGCTCAATTCCGCCAAGATCGCCCGCATGGATGTGCCGTTCACCGAGGATCAGCTCAACGACGCCATCGTCGAGACGATCCGGCGTAACGGTCATGATGCCTGCTACATCCGCCCGCTGATTTTTCGCGGCGCAGGTCCTTTGGGCGTAGAGGGGCGCAAGAATCCAGTCGATGCGATCATCTTCACGATGGAGTGGGGACGTTATCTCGGCGCGGAAGCGATTGAGAACGGCGTCGACGTACAGGTCAGTTCGTGGCGTCGGCTGGCGGCGGATACTGCCAGTTCGCTGGCGAAGATCGGCGGGCAGTACATCAACAGCCAGTTCATCAGTATGGAAGCCCACGACAACGGCTTCAATGAAGGCATCGCGCTGGACTACAACGGCACGATCAGCGAAGGCGCGGGCGAGAATATCTTCGTGGTGTACAACAACACGATCTTCACGCCCGCCATCGGCTCGTCGATCCTGCTTGGCATCACCCGCGACAGCGTGCTGACCCTGCTCAACGACAAGGGCTACCGCGTCGTGCGCGAGCCGATCCCGCGCGACCTGCTGTACATCGCCGACGAAATCTTCTTCACCGGGACGGCGGCAGAAATCACACCCGTCCGGTCGGTGGATCGCATCAAGGTGGGCAGCGGCTCGCGCGGCCCCATCACCAAAGCGGTTCAGGATGAATTCTTCGCCATCACATCGGGGCAGAAGCCCGATCCTTATGGCTGGCTGACGTTTGTGCGACAAGCAGAACCCGGCGACTGAAGGGAAAAAGGAAATCATGTTACTAAGCGGTGGTGAAATTGTGATGGAATGCCTTCTGCGCGAAGGCGTGGAAGTGATGTTCGGCTATCCCGGTGGCGCGATTCTGCCGACCTTCGATGCGATGACCAAGTATCCGCAGCTTCATCATGTGCTGGTGCGCCACGAACAGGGCGCGGCACACATGGCAGATGGATATGCCCGCGCGACCGGCAAGGTCGGCGTGGCGATTGCCACCAGCGGTCCCGGCGCGACCAACCTCGTCACCGGCGTGGCGACCGCCATGATGGACTCGTCGCCCATCGTGTGCATCACCGGGCAGGTGACGCGCGGCGCGATTGGCTCCGACGCCTTCCAGGAGACCGACGTGACCGGCGTGACCCTGCCGGTGACCAAGCACAACTATCTCGTCATGGACATCCACGAGCTGCCCTACGTCATTCGCGAGGCGTTCTACATCGCCCGCACCGGTCGCCCCGGTCCGGTGCTGATCGACATTCCCAAAGATGTCCAGATCGAGAAAATCGAGTTCGTCTATCCCGAAGACCCGATCCGGCTGCCCGGCTACCGACCGCCCAAGTCTGCCGACGAGAACGATATCGAGGCGGCGCTGGAGCTGATCGAGCGGGCGCAGCGCCCGATCATCCTGGCGGGGCACGGCATCATGATGGCAGGCGCGACGCAGCAGCTCCGGGAACTGGCGGAACGGGCGCAAATTCCGGTGTCGCTGACGCTGCTGGGCAAGGGCGCGATGCCGGAAGATCACCCGCTGACCATCGGCATGATGGGGATGCACGGCGAGGCGGCTTCGAACTACGCCATTCAGGAAGCCGACCTGTTGATCGCGCTGGGGATGCGCTTCGATGACCGCGTGACCGGCAACCTCAAGACCTACGCGACCAACGCCAGGAAAATCCACGTCGAGATCGATCCGTCCGAGATCAACAAGAATGTGAAGGTGGATGTCGGTATCGTCGGCGATGTGCGCACCGTGCTGGATCAACTGCTGCCGGGGTTGAAGCCAAAGACGCACCCGGAATGGCTTAACCGCATCCGCGACTGGCAGGAAGACGCCGACGAGCGCGACATCATCAACCGGAGCGATGTCGAAAAGCTGGTCAGCGCGCAGGTGATCAACGACCTGTGGCGGCTGACGGGCGGCAACGCCATTACCGTCACCGACGTAGGGCAACACCAGATGGTCGAGGCGCAGTATTACCCGCACCAGCGCCCGGCGACGCTGATCACCAGCGGCGGCTTGGGCACGATGGGCTTCGGGCTGCCCGCTGCTATCGGCGCGAAGTTCGGTATGCCGGACGAGGAAGTGTGGGCGATTGTGGGCGACGGCGGCTTCCAGATGACCCTCTGCGAACTGGCGACCGCCCGGCAGGAGAGCGTCAACATCAACATCGCCATCATCAACAACGGCTATCTCGGCATGGTGCGGCAGTGGCAGGAGTTCTTCTACGAGGAGCGCTACCACGCGACGCCGATGTTCAGCCCGGATTTCGTCAAGCTGGCGGAAGCCTACGGCATCCCGGCGCGGCGCGTCTCGACCCGTGAGGAGATCGCCGAAGCGGTCGAGTTCGCTCGCAGCGTGAACGGTCCGGCGCTGATCGAATTCGTGGTCGAAAAAGAGGAAATTGTCTACCCGATGGTTCCGGCGGGCGCAGACCTGCACAACATGATTCGTCGCCCGAAACCAGGCGAGGAGAAGGTGAGATGATAGCAGAGAATGGCCAGACCCAAAAACATATTCTGGTCGCGCTGGTGGAGAACAAGCCGGGCGTCCTGAACCGGGTGGCGAGCCTGTTTCGCCGCCGCAATTTCAACGTGGACAGTTTGACCGTCGGGCGCACGCACAAGCCGCACATGTCGCGCATGACCATCGTGGTCAACGCCACCAAGAGCGATGCGCGCCGGATCGCCGTGAACCTCTTCAAGTTAATCAACACCATTGATGTGGCGGAAGTGTCGAGCGAGCCGCATGTCAGCCGTGACCTGGCGCTGATCAAAGTGCGCGCCGACGACGCCGATTCGCGCAACAACCTGACGATGATCTGCGACCGCTACCCGGCACACATCGTGGACATTGGTCCCGAAGTGGCGATTGTGGAAATTGCCGCGCAGGAGGATTTGGTCGAGGCGCTGATCGCCGAACTCAAGCCGATCGGCATCGTCGAGTTGGTGCGGACGGGCGTCGTGGCGATGGGGCGCGGCGTGCGCATCCTCGACTCGCCCTACGAGCCGGTCATGCCGGTTTCGACCAATGGGCACAGCGAGGCGTACCACGCATACAGCGTGTAGGCGAACGTGTGGAGGGCGCAGCGCGCTGCACCCTCCACTAAGAAAATGGGTAACAACCGGGTCTAGCCCGCGAACGAACGAGAGCGCAGTATCGCACACTGGAGAAAAACGATTAATGGCAACACTCTATTATGACAAGGACGCTGACCTTTCCCTGCTGAACGAGAAAACAATCGCCGTGATTGGCTACGGCAGCCAGGGACACGCCCACGCGCTGAACGCGAAGGACAGCGGTTGCAAAGTGATCATCGGGCTGCACGAGGGCAGCAAGAGCCGCGCTAAGGCGGAAGCCGACGGTCTGACTGTGATGTCCGTCGCCGAGGCGACCCGCGCCGCCGACGTGGTGATGATCGTCATCCCGGATACGCTGCAGGCGAAGGTCTATGCTGAATCGATCGGTCCGAACCTGAAGCCGGGTGCGATGCTGATGTTCGCCCACGGCTTCAATATCCACTACGGCACGATCAAGCCGCCGGCAAGCGTCGACGTGACCATGATCGCGCCGAAAGCGCCGGGGCATCGCGTCCGCGAAGTCTACAAGGAAGGTGCGGGCACGCCGTGCCTGGTCGCCGTCGCGCAGGATG
>JADLHH010000486.1 GCA_020848855.1 Anaerolineae bacterium
ATCACCGTCGAGGATTTGGTCGTGACGTATTCCGACCACTGCGACGCCCACTATGAGCATATTACGCGGACGCTGGCGGCGGGGCGCGCCTGAGGGAATCAAAAGGCGGGTCAAGAGACCCGCCCGTGCTGATGTCAGCCCATCGAATGGTTCACCATACGCCCGGCAGCAGCCGGAAGCGTACCCGACTTGCATAATCGTGGTAGCCGTTCAGCTTGTGACGTAGAGTCTGGTCTTCCAGCCACGTGCGAATCACGAGCGCGACCGTGAGGAGCAGCGCCGGGACAAAAGCCCAGAGCGAATCGAGCAGAAACGGCGCGGCAAGATACGTCAGCAGCGCGCCCGTGTAACCGGGATGGCGTATCCAGCGATACGGACCGCTCGAAACGACGTGCTGTCCCCGGTCGGTCTGGATGCGCACCACACCTGAAAAGAAGCGGTTTTCGAGCAGCGCGTATGATCCCAGCACCAAGCCGCCGAGGATGATGATCAGCGCTGCGACCTTCACCGGAACGCTGAATACGGATAATGGCGACCAGCCAAATCGAGCGTCCAGCCCGGCGACCAGCGGGATGAACCCGGCCCCAAGCGCGACCAGAGGCGCAAGCAGACGATCCCATGCCTCGGTATCTTCGTGATTCATCATGCGGGCGCGCTCGGCGATCAGGTCGGGATTGACCCGCGCCACCAGTACCCGGCTGACGACGAATCCCAGGATGTACGCGAGGGCAAAGAGCCACGCTTCCAGCCAATCCCAGCGCCCGGTGATCAGGAGCGGCAGCATGGGAACGAGAACGATGATAACCAGCAGTTGCACGACGAGACGAGGAGAAATACGGTGGCTTTGAGCAGTCATGTTCCTTCGCCTTTCACTTCAGCCATCTGGCTGCCACGCCCTGAGAGTGTGGCAGCCAGATGATAGAAGCGATTGAGAAGGAGGCGCTACGCCCAGCCGAGCAGCCGGGCGATAGTCGCCGTGACGAACGTCACGCCGAATGCCAGCGTCAGCGGCAGCAGCGTCGCCACCGCCGTCCATTTGAGGTTCTTGGTCTCATTCCAGATCGTCAGGATGGTCGTGCTGCACGGGTTATGCAGCAGGCTGAACAGCATCAGGTTGATCGCCGTCAGTATCGACCAGCCGCCCACCTGCGTCAGCACCGTGTAAACCTGCGCGTCGTCCAGTTCGAGCATGACGCCGTTCTGCGCGCCGACCATGTTCCTGCCGAGCGTCAGCGTCAGCATGAGGATCGTCGGGATGATGATCTCGTTGGCGGGGATGGCGACGATGTACGCCACCAGGATCACGCCGTTGAGACCGAGCAGCAGACCGAGCGGGTTCAGCAGATTAACCATGTGCCCGGCAATACTGGCATCGCCGATGAAAATGTTGCTCGTCAGCCAGATGACCGCGCCAGCCGGAGCCGCCATCGTCACCGCGCGCCACAGCACGATCAGGGTGCGGTCAATCATCGACGTGTAGATCGTCCGCATGATGCGCGGCGGGCGGTAGGGCGGCAGTTCCAGGCTGAAGGTTGAGGCTTCGCCCTTGAGCCACGTCCGCGACAGGAACGCCGAGACGATCAGCGTGACGAAAATGCCGAGGACTGCCACCGTGACGACGCTGGCGGCGGCGATGAAGCTCGCCAGCGCCGGCGTGGCGGTTGCGCCGATGAAGATTGTGCCCATCAGGATCAGCGTGGGCCAGCGCCCGTTACAGATGCTGAAGTTGTTGGTGATGATGGCGATCAGCCGCTCGCGCGGGCTGTCGATGATGCGAGTCGCCACCACGCCGGCGGCGTTACAGCCGTAGCCCATCATCATGGTGAGCGCCTGCTTGCCGTGCGCGCCGGATTTCTTGAACAGCCGGTCGAGGTTGAAGGCGACGCGCGGCAGGTAGCCGAAGTCCTCCAGCAGCGTGAACAGCGGAAAGAAGATCGCCATCGGCGGCAGCATGACCGCGATCACCCACGCCGTCGCCATGTACACACCGTCGATCAGGAAACCGGACAGCCACCAGGGGGCGCTCAGGGTAGTAGCGACACTGTGCAGGAAGTTGTAGACCGTGCCGAGCAGGAAGTCGCTCAGCATCTGCGACGGGATATTCGCCCCGGCAATTGTCAGCCAGAACACGCCCATCAGCATGAGCAGCATCAGCGGGAAGCCGAGTGTACGGCTCGTGACCAGCCGGTCGAGCGTGCGGTCGAAGTCGAAGCGGGCTTTCTGCCCCTCGCGCACCACCGCCCGGTCGGCAATCTGCCCGGCGTCGGTGTAAATCGATTCCATCAGGCGGTCGTGGAATTCACCGCCGACATCCTGGCGCAGCGACTCCGCCATCTTGAGTAGTTGATCCGTCTGTGCCATCATGCGTTAACCTACCGCCTGTAACTGGACGACGTTCGATGGTTCTTCTGGTGCCGTGTTTTGCGTCAGGCTGCCGAGCGTGCCTTCGCGGACGGCTTTGACGATGCTCGGATCGCCTTCCAGCAGCCGCAGAGCGACCCAGCGGGCGTTCGGCAAATTCGGGAAATCTGCCCGGATGCTTTCGACCAGCCGCGTCACCGCCGCTTCCACTTTCGGGTCGCGGTACTGAATGCGGTGCGGCTTGGTCTGGAACTGCCCCTGCGCCACCTGCGCGATTGCGCTCAGCAGTTCGGGGACGCCGACGCCCTGCCGCGCTGCCATCGGCACGACCGGCACGCCGAGATCGCGGGCGAGACGGCGGTCGTCAACCTTCAACCCGTGCCGCTTGGCTTCATCCATCAGGTTGAGGGCGATCACCACGCGGTCGGTGATTTCCAGCACCTGCAGCGCCAGGTTCAGGTTGCGCTCCAGCCGGGTCGCGTCGGTGACGACCACCGTCACGGTCGGCTGACCGAACAGGATGAAGTCGCGGGCGACCTCTTCGTCGGTGCTGGTCGAAAGCAGCGAGTACGTCCCCGGCAGGTCGACCAGCTTGTAGCGCTTGTCGCCGTACAGGAAACCGCCTTCGGCGCGGGCGACGGTCTTGCCGGGCCAGTTGCCGGTATGCTGCCGCAGCCCGGTCAGCGCGTTGAAAACCGTGCTCTTGCCGGTGTTCGGGTTGCCCGCCAGCGCGACGATGTAGTCGAAGTTATCCATATTGATGCCCAGCTTGATTAACTGGGCGTTGTTATAGAGCGGGCAGGTCGCGCACTCAGGAGTCGGCGCGGCGGGTCCTATGGGAATAACGGGTGCCTGCGCGTTCATTCTGTCTGCTCCTTGTCGGTATCCAATACAATCTGGATGGTCCGTGCCTGTTCTTTGCGCAGCGCGATGACTGCCCCGCGAATGAGATACGCCGTCGGGTCGCCAAGCGGGTTGGTCATGGCGATTTCGATGCGCGCGCCCGGCAGTATACCCAGGTCCATCATCCGGCGGCGGTCGCTGCCGGCGCTGGTCAGCCCGGTGACAACTGCGACCTGCCGGTCGGCTAGCTCATCCAGAGTAAGGTTCGCTGTTTCGATCATCGCGTCTGCTCTAAGTGGCTCACGAGTAAAATCTAAGCTCCATTTTAGGTTAGTCTAAAAATTTGTCAAGAACCAAAATGGCTGGTGAGTGTTTTGTTACCTCACCAGCCGGAAAAAACCTAGAACTTGACCAGGAACGCGGTGAAATACATGAGGGCGATGCCGACGACCAGACCGCTTAAGTTAATCCAGTTGACGAGCGGCATTCCGTGTTTGGCGCTGTCACGGACGACCAGCCTGCCGACTTCCCAGACAACCTGCAAAATCGCGCCCACGCCTATCGCCAGGAAGATCGTCGCCAGCACCGGGTTGAAGGCGAACCCGCCAATCCAGGTGCCGAAGATAGCGGGTGCGCCCGCCAGCGAGCCAAGCAGGATGAAATGCTTCAAGCCGGGGTTTTTGCGCACCACCGGCGCGACAATGCCAATGCCTTCGGTGATGTTGTGCAGCGTGAAGCCGAGGATCAGGAAGGTGCCGAGCGCTGCTTCGCCCAGCGCGAACGCCGCGCCAATCGCCAGCCCTTCGCCCAGATTATGCAGCCCGATGCCCATCGCAATCCGGTAGGAGACGCCAAGCGGGCTGCTTTCGGTGCCGCGCCGCAGGCTGCCGACGGCGAGCAGCACGCCCAGCGATACCAGCGCGATGAACACTACCAGCGGCACGCCCTGTACGAACGCGGGCAGCTCGGCGGCAAACTCGTTGGCGTCGAGCCAGGTGCCGAGCGCCAGATAGACCAGCAGCCCGACCGTCAGCGAGAGGATGAAGATCATGGCGCGGGCATCCAGGCGACGCATGAACGGATACCACAGCATTCCTAGCAGAATTGGGACAATGCCCACGTACAGCCCGACCAAACCGAAGCGCGCGAACAGGCTGAGCGATGGGGCGGGCGTCTGCACCGCCGCGCCGATTTCGCCCTCGAAGGTTGCGCCGAGCGAGGTAATCAGCACGACGGCGTGCGTTTCTTCCTCGACCCAGGGGTAGGGGATGGTGAAGGTAGCGCGCCCCAGTCGCGGGATGGTCGTGGACGGCTCGGCAGTGAAATAGAAGTAGGCGTCGTCCACAAGCACCTGCGGGATGGTAACTTCCTGCGGTCCGTCGTTGATCACGCTCACCTGGATGACGCCCGCTTCGGGCAGGGTGATCCGCTCGATGGACACCTGCTCGATGGGCGGACCCGCCAGGTCGGTCAAGCCGCCGCCGGTGACGACCAGATAGGTCAGGACGAGACCGAGCAGGATGAGCGGGATGAGCGCGAGCAGCCAGGCGCTCCCTGAAAGCCGCGCGGGCTGTTGAGCGGGCTGCTGAGTTGAAGACGTTGCCGGTGTCGCCATATTACACCCCCTGTGCCTGGTCGAGAGTGCTGCCGTGCGTCGCCCGGTAATCCCATGCTTCGTCCAGCCCGGCTTCGGCAAGTGCCGCCGGGTAATCGGCGGGCTGAACGGCGTTGAAGAAGCTCATCCAGCCCAGCTCGGCAAATTCGCTGACGTGGGCGTGAAACATGTACTTGCCAGGCCAGCGGAAGTGGAATTCGAGGATGCCGCGCTGCCCTTGCGCCATCATCACCGTATCGAGCGTGCGCCCGGTTGGCTCCAGTGTTGTGCCGTGATCGTAGAAGTTGAAGAAGTTGCCGTGAATGTGGAACGAGTTGATCAGGTCGAACTCGACGACGTTGATCAGATACACGCGCACCAGCTCGCCGACCTTCACCGGGATTGGGCGGCGCATGAACTCGTGCCCGACGGTATTGACGGCGTAGATTTCGTTGCCGCCGTCGAAGTTGGTGTCGAAGGCGTTCATCACCATCATGAACTCGCGGGCGGGCGGTCTGCCTGCCAGTGGGTCGATGACGAACGCGCCGTACATGCCTTTGTGGATGTGGCGCTTGAGCGGCTGCGCGTGACAGTGGTATAGGTGGCAGCCGAACGGCTCGGCGTCGAATTCGTAGGTGAAGTCTTCGCCGGGGTTGATTGCGCCGCGCCCGATTCCCGGTACGCCGTCCATCTCGGCGATGTGGAAGCCGTGAAAGTGCATGGTGTGCGGGTGCGTGCCATAGTTGGCGAAATGGACGCGCAGGTGATCGTTTTCGGCGCAGCGAATGCTGGGACCGGGCACGCGCCCGTTGTACGTCCATGCCGGGAAGAAGATGCCGGGCGCGATTTCAATTTCCCAGTCTCCGGCGGAAACCTCGTACTGGCGAATCGGTCTGCCGTCGTCGGTTTCGCCCGTAACCGTGCCGTAATCCCAGTCGACCAGCATCTGCATCGGGTCGAAGCCATTGCGCTCGTGGTCGACCGCGCCGACGAGCATTTCGGTCATCCCCGCGTGACCGCTGTGGTCGGCGGTTATGGGCATCTCGCCGTGATCTATGCCAGACATGTCGCCCATCGTGGCGGTGGGGGTCGGTGAGTCCTGCGCCTGCGCGCTGCGTCCCAGCAGGGCAGCGCCTGCCAGGCTTGCCGCGCTGCCGAGACTTGCGCTGAGGAATCGCCGACGTGTCCAGGGGAAGCGATCTGGAGTCATTTTTTGCCTCTGTGAATGTCAATCAATGACGGACATAACTGACAGTTTAGATTAGTCTAAACATTCTGTCAAGCGGCTGGCGAACTCAGCGGTTACGAGCAGGGTTTCTACGACAGGATGCTTCTACGCGCACAGGCTCGCGTTGGGCGGCAGAATTTCCGGCGCGGAGATCATGACCTGCAACTGCTGCCACGCCTGGCTGAATGACTGGATCGCGTTCTGGCGCGCTGCCTGATTGGTCAGCGCATCGTACTCGGCGCAGGTGCGCCCGATCAGGTCGGTCGCTTCGGCTGAATTCCCTTTGGAGGCTTCCGCCAGCGCCCATCCCTGATACGTATAGCCGACGATGGCGTGCATTATCTCGTCGCCCTGGTCGGTCAACTGCTGGGAGAGATCGGCGGCTTCCTGGTACTGCTTTCGCGCCTCATCGACCCGGTTGATCTGAAACAGGAACGCCGCATAGCCGCGCTTGGCGAACACCCGGTGCAGATTCGACGATGTGCTGTCGATGGCGCGCTGATAGTACAATTCGGCGCGGGGTACGTCGCTCACGTTGAAGTTCGCCTGCGCGATGGTGACGTAGTCGTTCCAGGTCACCAGCTCAGGGATTTCGTCCACCAGAATCATGGCGCGTTCGAGCAGCGTGCTGTTTTGCTGGCTGTAGGCGCTCGAGATGGACTGGATATAGGCGGCGTCGCCCTGATTCGGGCTGCTCATCACGTCCTGGTACAGCTTGGAGAAATCGATCTGCGACGCGATCATCCGATCCAGCGTCTCGGAGAGTTCGTTGCGCAGGGCGTGGCGCTCCTGAATTTGACCCGCATTGTAGGACAGATAAAAGGATGCTGCCGAGAGCGTGACGGCGAGAATGCTCGCCCATTTGCTCAGGTGGTCGGCAAAGGCACGCACGTTCGCATAGGTGATCGCCATAATATGCCTTCAAATAAAATATGCCGGCGCGTAGTTTGCGCGCAGATTATAGCGCTCATCGCCACGATGGGGATGCCCTGCGAATGACGGGGCGACTAATTTCGTGTGTCTCGATGACGGTTGGGGTAGGAGGGGTTCGGTTTGCTCCCCTCCTCGAAATCGGGGAGGGGAGGCGCGCAGCGCGGGGGTGGGGTCAGCGCGCTGACTCACCTTTTTATACACTCCTGCCCTGCAAATGCCTGTCGCTGGAATCGCTTGACGCGCACGATCGATACCGGTGTGGCAAACAAAAAGCGGTGGAGCGCTCCACCGCTTTTGATTCTGCTGTGTAATGACGGGTTAGCTCCCCGACTTCTGGAGCTTCGCCCACTCGTCCTTGAGCGTGACGGTGCGGTTAAACACCGGCGTCTCCGGCGTCGAGTCCGGGTCGAGCGTGAAGTAGCCGAGGCGCTCGAACTGGTAGCGCGTGCCTGGCTCTGCATCCTTTACGGTCGGCTCGACGTAGGCGTGCTCGATGATTTCCATCGAATTCGGGCTAAGGTAGTCGAGAAAATCCTTGTCCTCGTCCATCTCGCTGTTCTCGGCGACCGTCAGCAGGTGATCGTACAGCCGGACTTCGGCTTCCAGCGCGTGCGATGCGCTCACCCAGTGGAGCGTCGCCTTGACCTTGCGCCCGTCGGGCGAGTCGCCGCCGCGTGTGGCGGGGTCATAGGTACAGCGAAGTTCGACCACGTTTCCGTCGGCGTCTCTGACGACTTCCTCGCACTTGATGAAGTAAGCGGCGCGCAGCCGGACTTCCCGCCCCGGCGAGAGCCGGTAATACTTGGGCGGCGGATCTTCCATGAAATCTTCCTGCTCGATGTACAGCACCCGCGAGAACGGGACGGAACGGGTCCCGGCGTCCGGGTCTTCCGGGTTGACCAGCGGCTCGAACGTCTCGACCTGGTCTTCGGGGTAATTGGTCAGCACGACCTTGAGCGGGCGCAGCACGCCCATCACGCGCGGCGCGGTCTTGTTCAAATCCTGCCGCACGCAGTATTCGAGCATCTGCAGGTCGACGATGCCGTTCGATTTCGAGATGCCGGTCATCGCGCACATATCGCGGATCGACTTGGGCGTGATACCGCGCCGCCGCAGCCCGGAAAGCGTCGGCATACGCGGGTCATCCCAGCCGCGCACGACGCCGTCGCGCACCAGCCGGATCAGCTTGCGCTTGCTCATGATGGTGTAGGTCATGTTCAGGCGCGCGAATTCGATCTGCTGCGGGTGGAAGATGCCCAACTGGTCGAGGCACCAATCGTACAGCGGGCGGTGATCCTCGAATTCCAGCGTGCAGATCGAGTGGGTGATGCCTTCAATCGAATCGCTCTGCCCGTGCGCCCAGTCGTACATCGGGTAGATGCACCAGGCGTCGCCGGTGCGCGGGTGGGTCGCGTGCAGGATGCGGTAGAGCACCGGGTCGCGCAGGTTGAGGTTGGGCGAACTCATGTCGATTTTGGCGCGCAGGACGCGCGTGCCGTCCGGGAAGTTGCCCGCCTTCATGCGCTGGAACAGGTCAAGATTCTCCTCGATTGAGCGATCGCGGTACGGGCTGTCCTTGCCCGGCTCGGTCAGCGTGCCGCGATATTCGCGGATTTCTTCCGCCGACAGATCGTCAACATACGCCTTGCCCAGTTCGATCAGCCTGACTGCCCACTGGTACAACTGCCCGAAATAGTCCGAGGCGTAGCACAGGTTCTCCCACTCGTAGCCCAGCCAGCGCACGTCCGCAATGATCGAGTCGATGTATTCCTGTTCCTCTTTGGTGGGGTTGGTGTCGTCAAAGCGCAGGTTGGTCTTGCCGCCGTACTCGTCGGCGATGCCGAAATTGATCCAGCTAGACTTGGCGTGACCGATGTGCAGGTAGCCGTTCGGCTCCGGCGGGAAGCGGGTGTGAACACGCCCGCCGAAGCGCCCGGAGCGGTTATGCTCCTCGATGATCTCGTGGATGAAGTCGGTCTTGGTGCTTTCAGATTCGACGTGCTTGGCTTCGGGTTCCATTACGGATATTTCCCATTGGATACAGACGCCGGTAGATTGTAACCAGCGGCGCGACGACGTGCGAAACAAAAAAGACCAGCGCCGCTGCCGGTCTTCGCCGGGAAATCCTGCCTTGCGGGCACGGATTCCCTCAAGAGACTGCCGACCTGTTCCAGAGTATATCACGCCCCCCGTGTCAACCGTTAGGGCGCATTCCCATGCGCACGGCGTGGTCGGGCAGTAGGGGCGAGGCACCACCTCGCCCAGTGTATAAGGTGCGATCTATTCGGTCGCGCCTGCCAGCACGGTATTGACCATCACGTCGGTGAAGCGCTGCGGCTCATCCCACAGCGGCGTGTGCGCCGAGTCTTCGAACCAGATCAGTTCCTTGTGCGGCGCGTCGACGATGCTGAAGTAATCGACCGCCAGCGAAGTCATGGCGTTGACATCCCAGCGCCCCAGCACGAAGTAGACCGGCACGTCCAGCCGCGCGGCTTGCGTCCTCAAATCCAGATCGGCAAGCTGGGGATAGACGTGGGTGAATACTTCGGACAAGCCGCGCACCCAGTTCACCTTGTCGAGCAGACCGTATTCCGGCGCGCCCAGCGAGTCGAACAGAAGGTAGATTTTCTCCTGATGGAAGCGTTCGCGCAGGTAAAGCGTGAGCTGGTGCGCGTCGCTGACGAAGCGCCCCGGTGTCAGCGTGCCGATGTTGACCGCGCCATCGGCGTGCCAGCCGGGTTACACCGCCGGATACCGGGCGGGCGGCGGTCAGTTCAGGTGCTTTCAGGATATGGATCGACATCAGGGTGCTCCGTCTTCAACATCGATGGGTTCGGCGTAGCTGGTTCCGTCCGCCGTCAGCATGTGGATGCGTACCGGCTCTACGCGCACGACCGCCTGCCACGACTGCGGCGGCATGATAGTCTTGCCCTCGACGACCTGCCCGCGCCCGTGCAGTTCCCACTCCGAAGTCAGCAGGACGAGGTTCGGCTGTGTCTCCAGGTTGAACAGATGGTTGGACGCATGGGCGACGAACACATACAGCCGATCCTCGTGTGTCCGGTAGGTGACGATGCTGGCTTCCGGTTCGGAAGCGGCGCAGGTTGCCAGCGTTGCCTGTTCGTGTCGTGCCAGCAGCGATTCGACGCGCTGCCATAGGTGCTTGTTCATGTCACGCCCGCTTTTGCGAATGGTTGCCCGGTCTCGAATAGCCAACCCGCGCCCCGGCTTGGCAGGCGCGGGTGGTGTGGTTTAGTGGATGGAAGCGATGAAGGCGTCGATGGCTCCCGAATTCCAGCGCGACTCCGGCTGGTTGATGACCAGCATGGCGGTGCCGTGCTTGCCCGCGAACACCACGTTCAACTGGCGATACCGCAGCCCTTCGTGATTCGTGCGAACGCTGGTCGTGACCGCCGCCGCTTGACCGCGCCCCGTGCGGCTCTCGGTCGTCAGCACGCTCGTGTCCGACCAGTCGGCGTTGCGCTGATCGTTGGCGACGTAACCCTGCATCAGCCCTTCGCCCATCGGCGTGCCGGGGGGCGCCTGCATCAGGACCAGATGCCCGCGCTCACCCGATTTGTACGCCGCGACCGAGTAGCCGATCATTTCGACCGCGTAGTCGGTCACGAAGCCATCCGGCAGCGTGAAATCGGCGATGTTCTGGGCGACCCGGCTGACCCGCGCCGCGTCGGTGCAGCTCTTCCCCAGCGCGGGCGCAGCGACGACCGCCGCCGCGCACAGCATCAGGAATGTGATGAGTAAAGTCCGCTTCGTCATGGTGTTCGTCCTTTCGTGCGTTCCGCGCGGTCAGCGCCGGTTCATCTGCGGATAGGGGGTGGTCGTGCGGTCGCGGCGCAGTAGCTTCGGCAGGAACATGCCGGTGCGCGCCCGGTACGTGCGGTAGGCGTCGCCAAATTGGGTTTCCATCGCGCGCTCTTCCATGCGCGCCAGCCGGTAGTAGATCGCCACCAGGATCGGCCACATGATCAGCAGTGGGAGCGTCGCCCAGTCGAGGATCATGCCCAGCGTGACCAGCATGAAGCCGGTGTACTGCGGGTGGCGGATGGTGTCGTAGATGCCCTCGCTGACCAGTTCGCCTTCGCCTTCTTCCTTGCTCCAGAAGCGCTGGTGGATGACGCGCCAGCCGACGATCACCAGCGCGACGCCGACTCTCATCATGACGGTGCCGATGTACATGCCCCAGTGCCCGATCCACG
>JADLHH010000487.1 GCA_020848855.1 Anaerolineae bacterium
CCGACATGGGCGACGCGACGCTAACGGCGTATGGGGTGGACGTGACGCTGAAAGAGGAGAGTTGAAAGTATTTAGTTATTGGTGATTAGTTGATGGTGATTGGTTAGCGAACAGCAGTCCATTCGGGTTGCCTGATGCAGCGGGGTGCGGTAGAAACTCTCTGGATTATCCGCTGCTACGATTAGCGAAGGACGCCTGCCCATGTTTCGGATTGCTGTTGGCGGAATCGCCACTGAAAGCTGCACGTTTTCCCCACTGCCGACGCGCCTGAGCGATTTCATCCTGCGGCGCGGGCAGGAAGTGCTGGACGCCTACCCTTTCCTGAGCAAATCTGAAGCGGAATACCTGCCGATACTTCACGCAAGGGCGCTGCCCGGCGGCTCGGTCGAAACGGCGACGTACCTGGCGCTGAAGCATGAATTTCTCGATAAGCTGGAAGCGGCGCTGCCGCTGGACGGACTATTTCTGGACATGCACGGCGCGATGAACGTGGCAGGGATGGACGACGCGGAAGGCGACTGGATCACGGCGGCGCGGCAAATCGTGGGGGCGGACTGCCTGATTTCGGGGAGCTTCGACCTGCACGGGAATATTTCGGTACGGGAAGCGGCGGCGCTGGACATGCTTTCAGCGTTCCGCACCGCGCCGCACATCGACTACATGGAAACGCGGGAACGGGCATTTGGACTGCTGGTGCGCGCGCTGACGAGCGGTGTGCGCCCACATGTTCTGCGGCTGCCTGTGCCAGTGGTGCTGCCGGGGGAAAAGACGAGCACGGAGTGGGAACCGGGCGCATCGCTGTACGCGACGCTGGCGGAACAGAGCGCCGTGCCGGGGGTGTGGGACGCTTCGATCTTCGTGGGGTACGTGTGGGCGGACGAGCCGAGAGCCAGCGCGACGATCGAGATCACTGGGACGGACGATGCAGCGATGCGGCGCGAAGCGGAAACACTGGCGCGGCGGTACTGGGACGCGCGGGACAAGTTCGCGTTCGGGGTACAGAGCGGGACGATTGACGAGTGCATTGCATGGGCGCTGGCAGCACCGGAAATGCCGGTGATCATCAGCGACAGCGGCGACAACCCGACGGCAGGCGGCGCGGGGGACGTGCCGATCTTCCTTGAGCGGCTGATCGCGCACGACGTGCCGGACGCGGTGGTGGCGTGCATCGGGGATGCCCCGGCGACGGAGATTTGCTACAAGGCAGGTGTGGGCGCTGAAGTCGAGCTTAGGCTGGGCGGGAAGCTCGACCCGGTTACCAGCAAGCCGCTGCCCGTGAAGGGAACAGTCAAGTTCCTGCTGGAAACGGACGAGATGAGCGAGCGTCAGGCAGTGGTACAGGTGGGCGGCGTGCTGGTGATCGTGGCGCAGCGGCGGCGACCCTTCCACTACATCAGCGACTTCCAGAAGCTGGGCATCGAGCCGAGCGAACACAAGCTGATCGTGGTGAAAGTGGGCTATCTGGTGCCGGAACTGAAAGCGGCGGCGGCAAAAGCGTTTCTGGCGCTGAGTCCGGGCGCGGTTGACCAGGACATCGAGCGACTGCCGTTCCAGCGGATGACGCGACCGATGTACCCGCTGGATAAAGGGATGACGTGGACGCCGTAATTACGCCGATTGCGCGGCTGGATGGCGACGCACTCGCGCCGCTGATCCGCGAGGCAGTGGAGGATGGTTACGGCTTCGTGCAGACGCTGTGGGACGAGTACGAGTCGGGCAAAAACCGCTTCGATACGCCGGGAGCGGCGCTGCTGGGCGTGTACGAAAGCGGCAGGCTGATTGGCGTGGGCGGGGTACAGCAAGACCCGTACCTGAAGCGCGCCGACGCGGGACGGGTGCGGCATGTATACGTGCTGCGCGAGTTTCGGCGGCACGGCGCGGGCAAACAACTGCTCGAGGCGCTGATCGCCCACGCGCGGCAGCACTTCGACCTGCTGACGCTGCGGACGAACACTGAAGCGGCGGCGGCGTTTTACGTGGCGCTCGGCTTCAGCGATGCGCCGGAGGTGCGCGACGCGACTCACTGGATGCGGCTGAACGACTGAACATCGCTCGGCGCTGAAAGCACCGAGCTACGAAATACAAGCCTGCTAGAAGCAGGCTCAAAAGCTCCTGGGGCGTCGTGTGACGTTTGCTGGCATGAACGCCCCTTCTCGCTCACAAACCTGTGACATTCACCGAGATTCCATAACCCGTGAACTTTCCGCACCTGATCCTGTAGTAGGGTGTAGAGAGACGATTCGGGCAGCGGTTTGATGGCAAGCTCTGACGAACAACTGGCGCAGCG
The DNA here is from genome assembly GCA_020848855.1 of Anaerolineae bacterium. Next base: position 2,288 of record JADLHH010000487.1, read on the forward strand.
CCTGCAAAGCGGCGACCGGAGCGCAATGAGCGCACTGGTCGAGCGGCATTACGACGCGCTGATGGGCTACCTGTACCGGATGACGCGCGGCGACCGGGCGCTGGCGGAGGATCTGGCGCAAGAAACGTTTCTGCGGGCGCTGCGGGGAATTGGCGGCTACCAACACGCGCGACCGTTCAAGCCGTGGCTGTACGCGATTGCGACGAATATCGCCC
>JADLHH010000488.1 GCA_020848855.1 Anaerolineae bacterium
CCCCTCGCCCCGCTTACGTGGGAGAGGGGAAGCTTACCAAAGGTAAGCCGGGGTGAGGGGTTTTTCAACACGCTCTCAGACCTGCCCCTACGACCTTAAATTGATGCACATGGGTGAAGCACGTCTACGCCCCTTTTTCATACGCCCAATATGCATTTGATCATCCCTCAACGTGAAATATTTCACTACTGATAGGGTCGTCTGTGCCCTTACACTGCAAAAAACAGTGAAATTATTGGCTTTGGGGGGAGGGACCGACCATGTGCGCGCATTACTTAGTGACTTATGCGACTCGGTTCGGTTCGACTGCGGAAGTGGCGGAAGCCATCGGCATGGTTCTGGAGCAAACCGGCGCATTCGCCGACGTGCGTCCCGTCTCCGATGTGACTCGGCTGGATCGCTACGACGGCGTGGTCGTCGGCAGCGCCATTCGCGGCGGGAAATGGCTGCCCGAAGCGTTCCAGTTCCTCGAAGCGCACCGCTCTGTGCTCGCCACCATGCCGGTCGCCTACTTCACCCTCTGCCTGACGCTGCGCAGCGACACGCCCGATAACCGCCGGACGGTCTTCAGCTATCATGCCCCGCTGGTGCGCGAATTCCCGGAAGTGCGCCCGGTCTCGATTGGCATGTTCGCTGGCGCAATCGACTTCGATGATCTGCCCGCCGCCACCCGGCGCATGGCGCGCAATTCCAGCATCCTCGAAGGTGATTTCCGCGACTGGAGCCTGATCCGCGATTGGGCGCTGAGCATCAGACCCCTGCTGGTCGGCTCGCCAAACGCCCGACCATTCGCCGTGTCATAGCTTCCACGCCTCGACTGCCTGCATCAGCTCATCCGGCGTTGGCGCGTAATTGCCGACACGCCGCACCACCAGCCCGCTGGCGTAGTTGGCGAGGATCGCCGCGTCGACCAGCGACGCGCCCGAAGCTACCGCCAGCGTGATCACCGCGATCGCCGTGTCGCCCGCGCCGACCGTGTCATACACGTCGGTCGTGACCGGGGCGGGGCAGTGGGTCGTGATGCCGTCGACGGTCGCCACCGTCGCGCCGCCCGCGCCGCGCGTGATCACCATGCCCGTGCCAAGCTGGAGTTCACTGCACAGGTCGCGGGCGGCGGCGGCGAACTCGTCGTCGGTTTCGAGGTCGCGCCGCAGGTATTCGCGCGCTTCGTCGGCATTGCATTTGACCACCGACACCCCGGTGTATTTGTCCAGCGCGCCCTGCGCGTCCGCCGTGATCAGCAGCCTGGCGTCACGAGCGATCTCGCAGGCTGCCTCGACCATCGACGGCGTCAACAGCCCGACGTGATAGTCCGAGATCAGGAGCGCCGTCGCCCCGACGACCTGATCCGCCAGCCTGCCGCACAGCGTCCGCTCGATCAGCGGCGTGATCGGCTCGCGCGCCAGCTTGTCGAGCCGCGCCACCTGCTGCGGGAAGCGCAAGCCCATCTGCGCCATCACCCGCGTCTTGACCGTCGTCGGGCGTCCGCCGTCCACCACCAGCGTGTGCGATTCAATCCCGCGCGCGTGCAAGACATCGCGCAGCGCCCCGGCTTCCCGGTCTGCACCGATTACGCCGATCTGGATTGCCATGCTGCCGAGCGCGACGACGTTGGCGGCGGGGTTCGCCGCGCCGCCGGGGATCAGCCGCCGTTCCTCGAATTCCAGCACCGGCACGGGCGCTTCGCGGCTCAGGCGCATCGCCTTGCCGATCAGGTATTCATCGAGGATCACGTCGCCCAGCACGATCACGCGCTGCCCGGCGAGCCTGGGGATCAGTTGAGAGGGGGTCATGCGGTCATCCTCGCGTCACAGGAATTGAGGTGTTACGCCCGTTTCTTATCCAACAGCACGGCGATCACGAAGCGCGGCAGCCGCAGCATCCGCCTGATGCGCCAGGGCTGCAAATACAGCCGGTACAGCCATTCCAGCCCCAGCCGCTGGAACGACTGCGGCGCGCGCGGGATCGCCCCGGCGACAAAATCCAGCGACCCGCCGATACCCATCGCCATTTTAACGCGCAGGCGCGGCAGATTGCGCGCGATCCACTTGTCCTGCTCCGGCGCGCCGTATGCCACGAACAGGATGTCCGCGCCGGCGGCGTTGACGCGCTCGACGATGCCGTCTTCTTCGTCCGGCGCGGGGCTGCCGCTGTACGTCCCGACAATCTGCAGGTCGGGATGCTTCGCCTTCAGGACTTCGGCGGCTTTGTCGGCGATGCCCGGCGCTGCCCCCAGCAGGAACAGCCGCCAGCCGCGTTTCGCCGCTTCCGAGGCGATCAACGGCACGCCGTCCGAGCCGGTCACCCGCTCCGGCAGCGGCGTAGCCTGCCGGCGCGCCGCCCACAGCAACCCGACTCCGTCCGGCACGGTCAGGTCGGCGCGGCTGAGGATGTTGTGAAAATTCGGGTCGCGCCGCGCGATCATAATCATCTCCGGGTTGATCGTGCAGACGTGATGCGCCCGCTCGCCCTTCACCCAGGCGTCGATCAATGGCAGCCATTCGCCATAGGTGATCGCGCTGACCGGCAAGCCGAGAATCTTGATGCGCTTCTCAAAACCCCTCACGCCCGACGCTGGCGCGTCGCGCCCCTCTCCCACGTAAACGAGGCGAGGGGCTTGTCCCCCCTTCTCCCACGCAAGTGGGGGGAAGGGGATGGGGGTTGAGGGGGTGTTATTCAACAATGCTTTCGCCGTCGCCACGACCTGATCGGGCGTGACCATGCGCATACACGTTCGCGCCGGGCAGCCTTCGCGCAAGCCAATCCCGTGCCCGACGTAGCTGCACGGGCTGCATTCCGGCGCGCTGCGGACGACGACGTGACGGCTGCCCGGCGTCCAGGGATGCCAGGCGTCGGCGTTGCTCGGTCCGAAGATGGCGACCACCGGTGTCCCGGCTGCCGCCGCGATGTGAGTCACGCCGCTGTCCGCGCCGATCATCAGGTCGCACGACTGCAATACACCCGCCAGTTCCGCCAGCGTGGTTTGCCCGATCAGGTCGAGCGGTTCGGCGCGCATCGCCGCCCTGACTGCCGCGCCGTCGTCGTCCGGCGTGCCGACCAGCACGATCTGCGCTCCCAACTCCGCCGCCAGCCGATCCGCCACCGCCGCGAAGCTCACCGCGTCCCAGCGCCGCGCCCGTGAATACCCGCCGCTCCCCGCGTGGATGGCGATGCGGGGAGCTTTTGGGGAGGCAGGTCTTAGACCTGCCCCTGCGGACACGACTGTTTTGACGCTTGCGGGGCGGGGCGTGCTGTCCGCGCCCGCCACACCGACCAGATCGAGCCAGTACTGCGCCTGGTGCTTCGCGCCGAAACCGCCATCCGGCAGGCGGTCGGTGAGAAAGAAGCCGCTGCCGTTGTCCAGTCCGATGCGGCTCATGCTGCCGGCGCTCCACGCCAGCGCCGCGAACTTGAGCGCGCCGAAGCGGGTCGTGAAGTGGTGCAGGAAAATCGTCGTATCGTAGCGACCGCGCCGCAGCCGCGCCGCCAGCGCCAGCGCCCGGCGCAGGTTCGACGGCTTGAGCAGCGCCTTCGGACTGTCAAACGTGTGCTTGTCGAACAGGATGAGGTCGTCGACCAAATCGTCGGGGAGAACCGGGGCGGAATGAGCGGTCGTCAGCAGCGCGATGTGCGCGTCGGGGTCGGCTTCGCGCAGCGCCGCCAGGGCGGGCGTTGAGAGGATCAGGTCGCCAATATCGGCAAGCTGGACGATCAGGATGCGTCGGCTCATAAGGTTAATTCAACCACAGAGACCGCAAAGATCACAGAGGATGGATCGAAATCCTCTGTCTCCCCGGCGGTCTCTGCGGCGCGTTGTCTTGTGGCGTCCTAAAGCTGGACGTAGCTATTCTCTGCCAGGATGAATTTATGCGCGTCCGGGACGTGATTCGCCGCCAGAAGCTGCGAATTGTCTGCCAGCAGGCTGGAATCAATTCGTCCGGGAATGCTGCGGATCGTGCAGTCCTTCATCACGATGCTGGCTTCGATCTCGCTGTACTCCACCGTCACGTTTTCGCCCAGCGATGTATACGGTCCGATGTAGCTGTTGCGCACGGTGACGTGGTCGCCGATGATAACCGGACCGCGCACCACGCTGTCGATGATCTGGCTGCCTTCACCCAGAATCACCCGCGACGAGATTTCGCACGAGCCGATGATCCGCCCCTTGTCTTCCGGCGGCGGGCTGTACGGCAGTTCGCCCAGCACCAGTTGGTTCGCCTGAATGATCGAATCCGGCTTCCCGGCGTCGATCCACCAGCCATTGAGGGTATACGGATGGACTTCGCCGCCGCTCTCGATCACCTGCTGGATAGCGTCGGTGATTTCCAGCTCGTTGCGCCACGACGGTTTGATCTTGCCGATGGCGTCGAAGATCGATGACTTGAACAGGTACGCGCCGCTGATGGCGAGGTTCGACGGCGGGTTTTGGGGTTTTTCGACCACTCGCAGGATTTTGCCATCCACGATCTCGGCGATGCCAAAGCGCGTCGGGTCGGAAACTTCGATCAGCGCGATGGCGGCTTCGGCGGACGACTGCGGGAAATTGCGGATCAGGGCTTCCATCTTGTCCTGAAAGATGTTGTCGCCCAGCAGCAGGCAGAATGGCTCGCCGCCGACGAAATCGCGGCACAGGCTGACGGCGTGCGCCAGCCCAAGCTGTTCCGTCTGCACGATGTAATCCAGTTCGACGCCCAGCTTCGCGCCGTTCTCCAACTGCGTGCGGATCGGCGAGTCGAGGTCGTTGACGACAATTCCAATCTGGTGCAGCCCGGCATTCTTCAATACATGAATCGCGTAGGCGATCAGCGGCTGGTTGGCGACGGGCACGAGCGGTTTAGGCATCGTCAGCGTCACCGGGCGCAGGCGCGTGCCCTGACCGGCGGCAAGGATGACGGCTTTCATGCGCGGGTTTTCCTCCGTGATGAATCAGAAGTGTAGCGTGATGGTACTGGATTTTTCGCGGGGCGGCAAGCCAAAGTGTAATTTTCGCGCCGCGCACGGCGGCAACCATCCGGTACGTGTAGGGGCGGATGTCGGCTTGTTTCGCAAGCGAACCCGCCCCCAATAATTGAACGCAATTTTGAAGATTGCGCTTGCTACTGTTGATCGAGCCAGTTGACCGCCGCGTCCAGCACCGGGTCGCCCTCGGCGAACACCGTTTCTTCGTCCACCGGCACTTTGACGGTCGGCACGACGCCCGTGCCTTCGATCACGATGTTGCCATCCGCGTCGAGGTTGCGCGCGAACGGGAACTGGAAGTAGACGTACTCCGGCAGCAGCACGGCTTCAATGCCGCCGCCCAGCCCGCCCGACGGGTACTGACCGACGATGGCAGCCCGGTCTTGCAGGGTCATGTCGTAGCTAAAGAACTCACAGGCGCTGCTGCACGCCGGACCCACCAGCACCGCGACCGAACCATGATAGCGAAGCTGCTCCGGCGGCGGGTAGTAGCGCGACTCGCCTTCAGGGTCGAGGTAGAACTCGCCCTTGCTCTTGTCAAAGAACTCGCTGTTGCCCAGCACCAGCGGGTCGTCATAGAAGTACGCCGCCATCTGGTCTGCCAGCCAGCCGCTGCCGCCGTCGTTGTGGCGCATGTCGATGATCAAGCCGGGGATCTGCTGGTCGTTGAGCGTCTGGATCATGCGCTCCCACAACTCGATGCTCAGGCGCGAATTGTCGCTGAAGCTGAAGATCGACGCCTTGACGTAGCCGTTGTCCATCAGCTCATATTCGACCGGCAGCTCGAAGCCGGTGTTGGGACCACCAACCGCAAAAGACGACACCGAGAAGCTCTGGCGCTCCTCGATGCTCGTCAGCGTCGCGGTTTCCGCTTCAGATGCGTCGGGATTCTGGAACGTTACCGGAACTTCGGTGCCGACTTCCGAGCGCAGCACGTAGCGAAGCTGCTGGAGCTTGAGAACGTGGGGCGAACTGAACGGACCCGACCACGGGATGACGCCATTGATCGCGTCCTGAACCGGCTCGCCGTTGAACTCGCTGATCTCCGCGCCCACTTCGATGCCCGCCTCGTCGGCAGGACCGTCGGGAAGGATGTAGTACACCATCACGCGACCGTCATCCAGTTCCATGATTGCCATGCCCAGACCGCCCGCCGTCTCGTTGACGAAATCGTCGCTCAGCATGTTGACGACCGACGAGCCGACGTGCCCATCCGGGATCGAGAACTGGAAGTCGCGGACTGCCAGCAGGTATGCATGAACGTCCTGATCCTTCTCGGCTTGCTCGAAGCGCGGCATGAATTCCGCTTCCAGGGCGTCCCAGTCGATATTCTTGTACTCGGTGTAGGCGTATTCGTTGCGCATCTGGTCGACCAGACCCTTAAACGCTTCGGCGTAGCCCATCTGCGAATAGTCGTCGAGTTCCGAGGCTTCGCCTTCAATCAGGTCGATCTGTGCCACGCGCGAGCGGTCGAACGTAAACGGATCGGTGTCCATATCGACGACCGTGTAGCCTGCCGGCAGCGTCACGACCGGGTCATCTTCCGTGAACAGCTTGCCGTCCTCGCCGAAGCCGGACGGGAAGCCCTGCTGGTCATCCGGCGCGTAAACGACGTACTTCCCGCCGATCACCTCGCCCTGTTCGGACGGATCGGGGCTGGTGCGCATCGATGCATAGGCGGTCGAATAGCCATAGCCGTACAGGTCGCGTTCTTCGAGATAGGGGTCGCCCCACACGTTTTCCCAGTAAGCGACGCCGTAGACCTGTATGCCCTGGTTGGTTTCGTCGTTGTTGTCGACATCGCGGTAAGGGCCGTTTGGCACTTCGGGCAGCGCCAGCGTATAGCTGACCGGCGGCGCGAAGAAGTCGGATGTGATCTGCCCGATCACCTGCGATTCAATCGGGATCGGTCCATGCTCGTTGCGGTCGACGAAGTTGGCTTCGGTTTCCAGCAGGATCACCGGCTCGCTGACCCCCAGGGTGAAGTTGAGGTTGGTGTAGTTCAGCGTGCCTTCGATCAGCAC
>JADLHH010000489.1 GCA_020848855.1 Anaerolineae bacterium
CCACAGTTCGAGCAGGTCAATGGCTTCCTACGACAGCTTGCCCACCTGTTCGTAGATTTCATGCTTCCAGGGGAGCGAAGTTTCGACGGTGACGGCATCCCGAAACGAACCCGCCGAACCCGCCGGGTCAAGCCCGCGCTCCATCGCCAGTACGTTGCAGTAGAGCTTCGCCGTCACCTTCGGGGCATCGGTCACGAGGCGCGCTCCAGCGACAGCGGGATTTCGAGCTGGCGGCGAGTGCGCCCGATCGGGATGACCATCGGCGTATCGGTGACCGGATCGGGAATCACGCGGCACTCGATGCCGAACACGTCGAAAACCAGCCGCTCGTCGATCACGGCTTCCGGTGCGCCCTGCGCCGCGATCTGCCCACCCTTCACCGCGATCAGGTGATCGGCGTAGCGGCAGGCGTGGTTGAGGTCGTGCAGCACCATGACCATCGTCTTGCCGCGCGTGACGTTCAGGTCGTGCAGCAGGTCGAGCACGTCGATCTGGTACGCCAGGTCGAGGAAGGTGGTCGGCTCGTCCAGCAGGATGAGATCGCTGTCCTGCGCCAGCGTCATGGCGATCCACGCCCGCTGGCGCTGCCCGCCGGAGAGCGCATCGACCGGGCGATCCGCATAGGGCATCATGCTGGTGATATCGAGCGCCTCGCGGGTAATGCGCTCATCTTCCGCCGACCACTGCTGCAGCCAGCTTTGATGGGGATAGCGCCCCTGCGCGACCAGCTCGTGGACGGTCAAGCCTTCCGGGGCGACGGGTCCCTGGGGCAGAATGCCAAGCCGCTTCGCCAGCTCTTTGGTCGGCAGCTTCCAGATATCCTGGCTTTCCAGCACGACGCTCCCGGCGCGCGGCTTGAGCAGGCGCGATATCCCGCGCAGCAGCGTCGATTTGCCGCAGCCGTTGGGACCGACCAGCGCCGTGATCTGCCCGTTGGGGATCGTCAGGCTCAGACCGTCGATGATCGGCGCGCCATCGTAGGCGAGCGTGAGCCGGTTGGCATGAAGTTTGGTCATGGTTGTTCCTCATTCACTCAAGTTGCCTATTGGGACGTTCAATGAGGGCGTTGAAAAAAACCCTCACCCTGCTCACATTCGTGAGCCGTCCCTCTCCCCCACCGGTGGGGCGAGGGACAAAACACGCGTCAGGCCCCCCTCTCTCCGCTGGCGTGGGAGAGGGAGAAGCATCCGCAGGATGCCGGGGTGAGAGGTGGAGTCAAAAGCAACCTTTTTCGACACCCTCATTGAACGCCCCGCCTATCGGTTGCGGCTGCGATACAGCAGATACGCGAAATAGGGCGCACCGATCATCGCCGTGACGATGCCGACGGGCAGCTCGCTCGGCGCGACCACCGCCCGTCCGATCAAATCGGCGAGCATGACCAGCGCGCCGCCCAGTACCGCGCTCACCGGGAGCAGCCCCTCATGCGAAGGACCGACCAGCCGCCGGGCGATGTGCGGCGCGACCAAGCCGACGAAGCCGACCGTGCCGGCGACCGCGACTGCCGCCGCCGCCAGCGCCACGCTGACGATCAGCAGCAAGCCGCGCGCCCATTCGACGCGCAGCCCCAGCCCTTTCGCGGTGTCGTCGCCCAGATTGAGCACGTTCAGCGAACGCGCCAGCACGAACGCCACCGGCAGGCACACGATCAGCCACGCGCCGAGCGCGTAGACATGCTCCCAGCTGCGCCCGTAGACGCTGCCCGTCAGCCATACGTAAGCCGCCTGCACGTCGGTGATCTCGCCGAACAGCAGCATGATGGTCGTTCCCGCGCCAACCAGCGATTCAATGGCGACGCCGATCAGGATCAGGCGGATGGGCGTGGTGCTGCCCTTCCGCCACGCGAACAGGTAGATCGCCCCGGCTGCTACCAGCGCCCCGGCAAACGCCGCGAACGGCAGCAGACTCGTCGGCACGGACTTGAGCCACACAATCAGGCTGACCGCCGCCAGCGCCGCACCGCCGCTCACGCCGAGCAGATACGGGTCGGCGAGCGGGTTGCGGGTGATGCCCTGCATGATCGCGCCGGAGACCGCCAGCGCGCCGCCGACCAGAAATGCCAGCACGATGCGGGGCAGGCGGAACGTGTTCACGACCAGCCGCAGGTTGGCGTAGTCGGGGTTGTCCTGGTTGACGTTGAGAATCGTGCGGACAACTTCCAGCGGCGGAATGTCGTACTCGCCATAGCTGACGCTGGCGACCAGTGTGCCGAAGGCGAACAGCAGGATCAGTCCGGCAACCAGCGGCACGCGCCGATCCACGCGGTACGAGAACGATGGGCGGCGCGCCCGCACGGTAATCCAGGTAGGTCTTGAGGGATCGTGGGTCATGATCGCATCCTCGCTCATCGCAACTGCCGCCGCGCCAGCAGGATGAAGAACGGCGCGCCGACCAGCGCCATGATCACGCCGACGGGCAGTTCCTGAGGGCGAATGAGGTTGCGCGCGCCCACGTCCGCCACCGTGACCAGAATCGCGCCGAGCAGCGCCGAATACGGGATCACCCAGCGGTAATCGACGCCAACCAGGAATCGGACGAGATGCGGAATGACCAGCCCGACGAAGCCAACCGGTCCCGCCAGTGAAACCGCCCCGCCCGCCAGCAGCACCACGATCAGCGCGGAAAGCGCCTTGACCCAGCCGGTACTCTGCCCCAGCCCTTTCGCCACGTCGTCGCCGAGGCTCGCCGTCGTGATCTGCCGACTGATCAGCATCGCGCCGACCAGCCCGACGATCATATAGGGCGAGGTCTGCGCCAGCAGCGGCAGGTCGCGCCC
>JADLHH010000490.1 GCA_020848855.1 Anaerolineae bacterium
CCAAATGGGTTAAAATCCATGACTTGACCTTTTGACATGACCTTTTGCTATATCTACCAGTTCAATTTTACATCGCGGTGCCAGTAGCGCAGGATCACCCTGCCGCCGGGAACTGCCGCCGCCAGTCGGTACAGCAAATCCCAGTCGTCGGCAGCCAGCACCCGCCCGATCAGGACGCCGCTCGCGTACACCAGCGCGCCGCCAGCCATGCCGAGCAGCGGGTTTATCACGCCGAGCGCCGCCATCGCCAGCGCCGCGACCAGCGCCACCCCCGCCAGCCGAGCGAGGCGCGGCAGCAGCGCCACGAAATCCGGGCGGAAATCGCGCGTCAGCACGACCAGCACCAGCAGCTCGGAGACAGCCGTCGCCAGCGCCGCGCCGGTCACGCCGACGCGCGGCAGCAGGAACAGGCTCAGCGCCAGCTTGAGTGCCAGCCCGCCGATGCGCACCATCACCAGAAAGCGCTGGCGGTTCTGCGCCATCAGCGACTGAGCGAACACGTTGACGACCATCGTCACCACCGCGTACCAGATCAGCACCTGCAGGATGCCCGCCGTCTCGACGTAGTTTGTGCCGAACAGCGGCACGATGATCTCGGCGGCGAACCGGCTGAACACCAAGCCGATTGGCAGCCCGATCAGCAGTGTGAAGAAGGCGAGCTTCTCGCCGATGAACCGGAACGTCGCGTCCCGACCATCCCCGCGATACGCCCGCGACATCATCGGGTAGATGGCGACCAGCACTGTTGTGCTCAGGATGTCGACCACGCCATAGACGATCACCATCGCCGCGCCCAGATGCCCGGTGTCATCTTCGGTCAGCAAGCCGGTCGTCAGCAGCTTGTCGATCTGCTGGTAGGTGATGTTGATGAACGCCGCCAGCGCCAGCGGCGCGCTGTTCACGATCAGCGGGCGCGCGATTGCCCGGTCAATTGGAAAGTGCGGGCGTACCCCCGTGCGGCTCAGCAGTATCCACAGCGCCGCCGACCGCCCAATCCCGCTGATGATCGTCACGACGTACACGCCGAGCAAGCCATAGCCCGCCCACAGCGCGATCCCGGCGGCGGTGATGCGCACGAGGATGTGCGCGACTTCCACGACCGAGATCGACACCATTCGTTCCTGCGCGATCAACTGGTCGTAGCACATCGTGCCGAGCATGTCGATGAACAGGCTCAACCCGGCGATGCCCACGAACGCGCGGATCGTGTCGTCGTAGCCCTGCGCCGCCGCGTTGATGCCGACATACGCCGCCAGCGCCAGCACCGTCTCGATCACGAGTGTCGCCGACAGATAGCGGCCGGCGCTTTCCGGTCGGCGTGCCACGTCGCGGATCACGATCAGGCTCATGCTGAAAGCGGTGATGGTTACGCCGATGGCGAACAGCGCCCCGACCGTGTTGTAGATACCGAACTGGGCTTCACCCAGCGCCCGACCGAGGATCAACTGCCAGCCGAACAGGGCGGCGCTGCTGACGATGCGCGCGGCGGCGATTGCCCCGGCGTTGCGGGCGGCGCGCCGGGCTTCCGCGCCGGTCAGCGCGTCGGGCGTGGCGTCGGTGGTCATGTTAATGGGCGTTGCGGGCGGCGCGCACCCAGCCGCGATGCACCGCGCGCGCTTCTTCGACGGCGACGAAGGCGTCGGCGTGGGTAGTGCGAATCACGTGCAGTATCTTCGGGACTTCCCGGTTGACCACCACGCTGCGCAGCAGCGTCACCGCGCCATCCTTGCCTTCGCCGACGGTCTCGGTCACGCCGAAGCCGTGATCGCGCAGCGCCGTCGCTACTTCGTGCCCGCGCTCGGAACACACGATGTTGACGGTCATGAAGCTGGTGATGAAGCGCTTCTCGATCACCATGCCGACGTAATTGCCAACCGAAAAGCCGCCGCAGTAGGCGAGCAGGTTCATGATGTTGTTCAGGTCGGTGGCGACGCTGGAAATGGTGATGGCAAACGCCAGCGCCTCGAAGAATGCCAGTACCGCCGCCAGCAGGCGCTGCTGCCGGGTGACGATCACCAGCCGGATGGTGCCGATGCCAGTGTTGAGGATGCGCAGAAAGAATATCAGCGCCGCTATCAGCAGCGCATCCGTAGATAGATCGAGTACCATGCCGACCTCATGAGCGAACGTTAAGGCTTCTTCTTAATCATACCATGTGGGCAGGAGCGGCGTGATGCCGGAACGTCGTCTCGCCTGCCGGATGCTGGTGTTATCTACAGCACGGGCGAGCGCTGCGACCTGGGCTGCGTCTTCGGTTCGCTGGGCAGCGCAAATCCAGGCGGGGCGTTCACAGCGTAATTTTATCGGGCGAGTTGATAAGGGGGAGCCATCATGAGCCAGTCCACGAATGAACGCCTTACCAGAACTGCTGTCAATGCCTTGTGGTTGGCGCTGCCGACGCTGACGGATTCCGCCGATCCATTCATCTTCGAGCAGCGCATGGCAGTCTACAAGCTGCTGATCGAGTCGATGAACAATCGTGGCGTATTCGGCGCGGAAAACGAGTACAACGTCTTCTGGGGCTACGTCTTTCAGTTGGAATGGCAGTGGCGCTCCGGTCGCCTGAGCCTCGACGATACGCCGACCGGACGTATCGACCCCAACAGCATGTGGGGCTACGCCAATTATTCGCTCAGCGTAATCCCGTATATTGCGGCGGCGCAGCTTGGTATCGCCCCGGCGATTGAGTTAGTGCCATCCTATGCTGGAAGCGCGGTCGACTACCCGCATGGCAGCGCGGGCGCGTACTCCATTCCGCCCCTGTTTGAGAAGCCGCTGCATGAATGGCGCAGGTTCTTTGAGTTCGTGCGCCAGTTCGAGCCGGGCACGGATATCGAGCCGGTGCGCCGCATTCAATGGGACGCGCACAAATCCAGTCTCGTCACCGTCGAACCGGGTGTTTTTGAGCTTGGCAGACGCTTTTCCTCGCCCAGCGAGCGTGATTTCCTGCTCGGCTGGATTCGCATGGTCGATTTTCTCGGTACGGCTGCCTGGCGCACCGATTTGCTTTACATGCTCGAAAACGGCATCGGTACGCTGCCGGAGCGAGCGCTTACGCCGCAGGACGTGCCGGGTAAGGTCGCCGATATGGACGAGCGCGTCAACAATAACCTCAAAAATATCATCGGCTTGACCCATCAATCGACGCTGCGTTTCGCCTTCAACCTGTACCTGTGGAAGCGTGCCATGCGCACCCGGCAGGCGCGCGATGAGGTTTTGCCCATGCTCGACGCGACCTTCAACCCATCACCGAAGAACGCTCGCGAGCGCCGCCGCCTGCTGCGCTACATGCTGGCGCTGTAGGGACGAGGCACTTTCCTACGTCTTATCGGTTATGCCCTGATACACCGCTTCCAGCCGCGCGCCGACCGATTCCCAGGTGAAGCGCTCGCGTACCAGCGACTGCGCCGCCGCGCTCATCACGGCGCGCCGCGCCGGATCGCCCAGCAGGGCGCGCAGCGCCGCCGCCAGCGGCTCGACCTGCGGCTCGACAATCACCCCCGCGCCGGCTTCGGCGGCTTCCGGCAGGTTGCAGCCCGGCGAGAGGATCGCCGGTAAGCCCGCCGCCAGCGCTTCCAGCGCCGCCATCGACAAACCCTCGCCGGTTGCCGGCAGGCAGAACACGTCCGCTGCCGCCAGCGCGTCGAGTCGCTCGGCAGCATCCAGATCCCCCGTGATCTCGCTCCGCTCGTCGTGGAGCGCCCGCAAAACCGGCAGCATCCCCTCGTCTGGTCCGGCGATCACCAGTCGTGCGCCCGGCAGGTCGGCGCGCAGGAACGCTCGCGCCAGCACGTCGACGCCCTTGCGGGCGTGCAGCCGCCCCATGAACAGACAGACCGGCGCGTCGCCCAGCTCATAACGCGCCCGGAATGCGTCGCGCCCCGGCAGGTCGGCGAATTCATCCGGGTTGATGCCGTTCGGCACGACGGCGAAACGCGCCTGCGCCGGATCGACGCCAAACGACCGCCACGCTGCCCGCGTTTCGTCGGCTTCCTGTGCCGTCAGCGGGATGACCGCCGCGATGCGCCGCGCCAGCCCCGGCGAAAGCAGCCGATCCCACGCCGCTTTCAGCGCGCCGCGCCCGGTGCTGAGCGTCAGCGTGCCGTGCGGCGAAAGCACAATTGGCACGCCCAGCCGCACGGCGACTGGCGTCACCAGCAGGTTTTCGGCGGTGCGGAATTCGTGGATGTGGAGGATGTCGGCGTCTGCCAGCAGGTCGGCTGCCCGGCGACCCATCCCCGGCGGCGTTGACAGGTTGAGCCGCCCGCGCAGCCACACCGAGCGGTTCGGCACACGGACGACGCGCACGCCGTCCCGCGTTTCGTCGAGCGCGCCGGTGAAGCGCTCGTGCTGGTTGAGCGCGTCTGTCGCCAGCACGCTGATGTGATGCCCGCGCCGCGCCATGATGCGCGCCATTCCCTCGACGGCGCGGGTCACGCCGCCGAAGGCGTAGGCAGGCGCATAATACGGGGTCAGGTGGACGATATTCAACGAGTTTACTCATTCCGCCAGGTGCGGACGGTCTTGCTCAGCACTTAGCACGCTTCACTCAGCACTGTTTTCTGGCGGCAGATACGCCTGCGCGTTGAAGCTCGCCTCCACCGTTTCCGGCTGGGTCGGGTCGGCGTAGTGTTTGGCGACGTAGGCGCGCAGGGCGGCAATGCCTCGCTCGATCTGCGCGTCGGTCATGCGCCAGGTGCTCGAAAAGACGCGCTGCTCCATCTGGTTGATAAATTCCTCCGGCGAGCGCTCGACCGTGAACCGCAGCGTCCGCGCTTCCCCCGTTTCCCGCCAGCCGTTTTCCGGCAGAAACGACTCGCGCCGCTCCGTCGGGATCGCTCCGGCGGTTTCATTTGTCTCGCGGGTCGCCTTGCGCCACACAGTCAGCAGGGTATCGGCGAGCAGCCGACCGTTTCCGCCGTGTACCAGCGGCGCGCCGGGGCGCAGCACGCGGACGAGTTCATCCAGCACCGTGTGCCAGCCGGGGATCAGATGAAAGATGTGAACCGCGACCACGCCGTCGAAGCTGTCGTCGGGGAAGGGCAGGCGGGTAGCATCGCCCTGCACCAGAAAGATGCGCTCGCGCTGCCGTTTGGCGTGCAGACGATCCATCATCGGGCGCGCCAGGTCGATGCCGACATACGCGCCGACGTGCGCCGACAGCGGCAGCGCGATTCGTCCCGTCCCGACGCCGATCTCCAGCACGCGGCTTGCGAGCGTGAAGCCGCCTGCCGCCGCCATCATTGCGGCGACATCCGTTTCGACGCCGGGCGGGAAGCCGCGTGTCCGGTCGTAGTAATCGGCGGCGCGGTCGAACGCGACCGAATCGTTGGACATGGATCAGCCTCGCTCAATTCTGCTTCATGACGCTTCAGATTACCTGATTGCGCCGTTCGCTGCCACAGGTTTGCCAACACCGCGTAAGTTTGGTACGCTTATGGATGGCGTTGTGTCACAGGGATAACGAAGGTCGACTCTCGGCGGGAACGCCAGGCGATTTCCACCACGCTTCCTTCCGATAGTGAGGCGGCTTAGCCCGTCTTATACACCCGGTCTTATCATTACGCGCAGCTTGCCGACGTGCCCGAATTTAAGTTGTTTAGAGGAGTACATATGCTTTCAAGACGAATTTCGGGGGTCTTGCTGGCGGGTGTTTTGCTAATCGTTCTCGGTGTCAGCGCCCGTTCAACGGTGCAAGCCGATCCGCTTCTGCAGGACGTGCCACGTCTCGATGGCATGAACATTTATTTCACCGAAGCGGGCGGTGAAGCCAGCCGCTTCGACCGGTCGGACAGTGGGCTGTCGCGTTTTGCCGGGCTGCTGTCTCAGTTGGGAGCTAATCTCTTCACGCTGGAATGGCGCACGGGCTTTCCAACCGACGCCGACCTGATCGTGATCGCCGGACCCGCGAACGATCTGCCCCCGGATCAGATCGCGCGGTTGTGGTCGTACATGAATAATCAGGGGCGTGTTCTGCTGCTCGCCGATGCTTCGACGCGCGGCTCGCGTGGCGCGTTGCCGATGGCTGGCGGTCTGTTCGAGTTGATGTGGTCGGACATGGGACTGCGCGCGCACGACGACGTGGTCGTCGCCGAGGGCACAGAACCAGTTTTCGCTGCGCCTGATCCTGAGGCGACGGCGGAAGTCGGCGCGGCAGTCACCGAAGCTCCGACGGGCGAGCGACCGATCCTGATTGCCGATTTCGTAACGACTGACATCAATACCGCGCACCCGATCACTCAGAATCTGGTCGGTCCGCTGGAATTTTCGATGGCGCGTTCGCTGGAAGTGGACGCCTCCATTCAGGGGTTCGTTGTGACGCCGCTGGTTTTCAGCGACCGGACGTTTTACGGCGAAGCAGCCTACGCAACCTATCTGACCGACGGTGTCTTTGATTTCAATATTGGACAGGACACCACGCGCGGCGCGCTGCCGCTGGCGGCAGCCTATCAGAACGACCGCGTCGCCTCGCGTATTGTCGTGATTGGCGACCGTGAGTTTGCGACCAACGCCGGCGGGCTGCGCACCTCGCCGCCCAACAGCGCCGGATTCCTGTTCCCGGATAATGCCCGTTTCCTGATGAACGCGGTCACCTGGCTGCTCGATCAGCCGTCTGTCAGTGTGGAGTTCCCGACACCCGGTCCGACCGCGACTGTGACGATTACGCCATCGCCGACGCCGACCCGCACGCCGACACCCGTCGTAACGCCCACGCCGGCGTCCTAGTTGTGATAGACGGAGCAGTGGCGGCGAGTCCATGCGCGTCCTGAGCATTCTGTTTTTGATATTGCTGGTATCGGTTGCTCCTGGCTATGCCCAGGAGCGACCGCTGGTCGTCTTTATCGAAGAACCTGGCACGCTGAACATGGCGTCTGTGACCGACAACGGTCCCGACGGACTGACGCGGCTGGCGTCGATCTTCGAGAGCCTCGGCGCGCGCACCAGTTGGATTCGGCTGCGCGACCGTGTGCCTGAAGACGCCCGTGTGATCGTGCTGATTCGCCCGCGCAGCACCCTGACCCCCGCTTTCATCGCCCGCATCTGGCAGCAGGTGGGCGCGGGCAGCAGTCTGCTGGTTGCGCTGGAGCCTCCGCGCTTCATCAGCGGCAACACCGAAACATCCGGCAGTGGTCTCGACAAGCTGATGACCTACGACGTGGGCGTCAGCCTGCTCAACGGC
>JADLHH010000491.1 GCA_020848855.1 Anaerolineae bacterium
ATTACGTGAAAATTTTCTCAAAGAAAGAAAATTCTTCCCTCAAAAAGCGGACATCTGTTTGGACAGATGTGCCTTGTCAAATCGAATACCTGTTCTATGATATGCATGTATTGAAAGCGGCTCCATCACCTGTTGGGGCAAAAGCGCAATCCGCCCCCCGCTTTTCCGAACGCAGTGTAAAATTAATCCGCTATCGCAAAACGATCTGCATTGAAGAAGGGGTATTTATGCGTCGTGTTCTTGTCACGGGGGCATCGCGGGGTATTGGGCTGGAATTTGTGCGGCAGTTTCTCGAACGGGGCGACCCCCACTTTGCCGCCTGCCGCGACCCCGAAAACGCCCATCCACTTCAGGCGTATGCGTCGGATCGCCTGCACCTCATCACGCTGGATGTTGCGGACGAACGCAGCATCGAATCGTCATACGCGGTGGTGCGCGCCCAGACCGACGCGCTCGACGTGCTGGTCAACAACGCGGGCATTGCGAACGACGACGACGAACTCGGCTCGCTCACGTTCGAAAATCTGCTCCACATTCTGCGGATTAACGCCGTCGCGCCGATGCTCATCGCCCAGCGTTACCTCGACCTGCTGCGACGCGGCACAACGCCGAAACTGGTCGGCGTCACGTCCGAATACGCTTCGCTGGCGCTGAAACCGGACGGCGGACCATTCGGCTATTCCGCCAGCAAAGCGGCGCTCAACATGTTCATGCGAACGCTGGCGTTCGAAGCGGGCGGCGTCACGACTATTCTGGTGGACCCCGGCTGGGTGCAGACGGACATGGGCGGGTCGGACGCCTCGCTCACGCCGCAGCAGTCGGTCGATGGCATGATCGCGGTCATCGAGGCGGTCGGGCAGGAACACAACGGCGGCTTCTACCGCTGGGATGGCGAATTGATGCCCTGGTAGCACGGCGAAAGACAATTTTACGGTTATTTTACTGGTAAAGGTGAATGGTGATGCGTCGCTTGAATCGTCGCTGGTTGCTCCTAATTCCTGTTATTCTGCTGCTGGCGCTCGGCGGCTTTGTCGTCTGGGCGTCCAGCACCCCCGCGCCCATGCCGGAAGCGCTGGTGGCGCTCGTCACCGATGACCCGGCGAATGTCGAAACGGGCAGCGTGCTCCAATTCATGCCCAAACCGGCGTCAGCCACCGTCGGCTTGATTTTTTACCCCGGCGGCAAAGTCGACCCGCGCTCGTATGCGCCAATGGCACATGCGCTGGCGGCGCGGGGCTATCTGGTTGTTATCCCGCCCATGCCGCTCAATCTGGCGGTCTTCGGCATCCACGCGGCGGACGGCGTGATCGCCGCGCATCCCGAAATCGAGCACTGGGCGCTTGGCGGTCATTCGCTCGGCGGGTCGATGGCGGCGCGTTATACACAGGCACACCCGGACACAGTGCGAGGCTTGGCGCTGCTGGCGTCCTACCCGGATATTGATCTCAGCACCTACGCGCTGGATGTGGTCGTGCTCTACGGCTCGAACGACGGCTTGGCAACGGTCGAAAAGGTGGAAAGCGCACGCGCTTTGCTGCCCGCAACGGCGCAGTTCGTCGAAATCGCGGGGGGCAACCACGCGCAGTTCGGCTGGTATGGCGACCAGTCCGGCGACAATGCGGCGACGATTAGCCGCGAGGCGCAGCAGGCGCAGACGATTGACGCAGTGGCAGCGCTGCTGGCGCGCTTAGGGCAATAAAATACGGCGCGGGTGTGTTCTCGTCCACACCCGCGCCATTTCTCTCAACGCCAGCTATCCGGCAGGTTTGTGCCTCGCGTGCCTGCCCGAACCGGCGTCCCCGCCGCCGCAGTGCTTTCCCTCGGCGGTCACGCATACGCCTCGCGTGACGCCTTACGTAGCACGGGAGACGGGCGGCGCGTTAAAAATCACGCGCCGGAATTTTCATAGCTTTACTAATAGATGCTTCAGTTCAGTGCCCGAACGAGCAGCCTAGTTCTGCTGCAAACGGGCGCGGGCTTCGGCGCGCACCAGCTTGAGGATGCTCATCAGCCCAGCGCCTTTGCCCATCGACAGTTCCTTGCCGAAGATTTTGAACACCACGTCGTCCGAAACGCCGACGACCTGTTCCAGCGGCTGCCCGGAAACGGTTTCACCGAGAATGACCGACATCGCCATCGCGGACAAGCCCTGCGGGTTGAGCACGTCGAAATAGTATTTCAGCGAACCATCCGGCTGGTCAACCGCCCACACATACGCTTCGGACTCGCAGGCAGGCGCTTTGTGGCGCTCATCGTAGGGCTTGGTCGCCAGCGTGGGCGGCACGCGCACCTCGCTGAAGCGATCCGCCATTTCAATGAGCAGCTCGGCGCGTTCGGTGCGGTCGGTAATCGACGCGAGGTCTTCGACCAGTTCGGTCAGCTTTTCGGGCATATCCGCCATTGTGCAATCCTGTTATTTCTCAATCGGCACGTTGACGAGGTTACCATACTCCGTCCAACTGCCATCGTAATTCCGCACGTTCGGGTAGCCGAGCAGGTAAGTCAGCACGAACCACGAATGGCTGCTGCGCTCGCCAATGCGGCAGTACGCGATCACATCCTTGTCGCTGCTCAAGCCCTGTTCCTGTTCGTACAGCACTTTCAGTTCGTTCGCGGGGCGGAACGAGCCATCATCCGGGTTGACGGCTTTGCCCCAGGGGACGCTTTTCGCGCCAGGGATGTGCCCGCCGCGCAGCGCGCCTTCGTTCGGGTATTCGGGCATGTGCAGCTTCTCGCCACTGTATTCTGCCGGGCTTCGCACGTCGATCAGCGGCTTGCCCGCCGCTTGATGCGCCAGCACATCGTCGCGGAAGGCGCGAATCTTGCTGTCGTCGCGTTCGGGGGCGCTGTACTGCGTGGGGGCGTATTCCGTCACGATGCGCGTCAGTTCGCGCCCTTCGCGCTCCCACTGCGCGCGTCCGCCGTCCATCACTTTGGCGTTGGTGTGCCCGAACAACTGGAACACCCAGAAGGCGTACGTTGCCCACCAGTTGTTCTTATCGCCGTAGAACACAACCGTCGTATCCTTGCTCACGCCGATGCGCGAGAGCAGGCTTTCGAACCCGGCTTTGTTCAGGTAGTCGCGCCGCACTTGGTCGTTCAGGTCGTGCGTCCAGTCCACCTGCACCGCGCCGGGAATATGCCCGGACGGGTAGAGCAGCGGATCTTCGTTCGATTCGATGATCCGCAGGTTGGCGTCTTTGTGATGCTGCGCCACCCACTCCGTCGAGACCAGAACATCGGGGCGGGCATAACCGCGCTGTGCGATATCTTGAGCCATGCGTGTGCTGCTCCTCATGAATAAACAAGATGTCTATGATAGTAACCCGTCAGCCGGGAAAACAAAACCCTC
>JADLHH010000492.1 GCA_020848855.1 Anaerolineae bacterium
CCTGCATCGTACCAGCCTACCATTGTGTTTTGCCCCTCGCGCTGGTAGAGTAGTATTATTCACTTCTAGGATCATGTTTCATGATCTGGACGCTTATCGTAAGCCTGATAGCGATTGTGCTTGTGATGTCTGTGAATAACAACGGACACATTCCCTGGCGCGACAAGATGCGTCTGCTGCGGGGAGGCACCCCCCAGAAACCCGAATGGATGGCTCCCGATGACGTGGTGCAGCAGGTTCGCGCACACTATCTCGACGCGATCCACTGGCTGAACGATAGTATGCTGATGTCGTGGGCGCAGCAGTGGTCGGGCGCGCCGAACCACCTGAGCGGAAGCTACCTGAAGCGCTACCGGAATTTGCTGCTCAGCCAGCGCGACCACGCGCCGCTGACTGGCATCCTGCGCGCCGATCACAACATCGAAGTGCGCGAATTCAGCGAAAACGGCGGCTTCTGCCTCGCCATCGACCAGCAGACCGGACGCCGTATGGCGACCTACAACCGCAAGACGCACGAGCGTTTGCACACGCAAGACCTGGGCGACGGCGTGGTCGTTCACGCCATGCTGTACGATGCCGCCGACTCGCGGTGGAAAATCGGCGGCTTCCTGCAGGAACTCCCGTTGGACTGGCGCACCCGCGCGACGACTCATCTCTCCAAACTGCCCGGCGCAATCGGGCGCGATTATTAATCCATGCAGCCGATCACATTCGTGACTGGCGGCACGGGGTTTCTCGGTCGCCATCTTGTCCCTGCGCTCTGCCGCGCAGGTCATACCGTGCGCGTGCTCGTCCGCAACCCGGAGGCGCATCCCTGGCTGTCGCGCTGCCCGCAGGTCGAAATCGTCCATGCCGATATTCTGGACGGCGAGCGCGTCTCGGAAGCGGTGGCAGGCTGCACCTACGTCATCCACGCGGGTGGCTTGTTCCGGTTCTGGGGTAGGCGCGAAGCCTTCGAGCGCACCAACACCGTCGGCACGGCGAATATCCTGAAGGCGGCGGCACAGACTTCAATCAAGAAGCTGATCTACGTCTCGACCATCGCCGTCGTCGGCAGCCCCGACCCGAACCGCATTGTGGACGAGGAACACCCGCTGCACCCCGCTGACGCCTACCAGTGGAGCAAGTTTCACGCCGAGCAGGAAGTGATGGAAGCCTGCCGGCGCGACGGCATCCCGGCAGTGATCGTGCGACCGGGCGCGTACTACGGTCCGCTGGGCACGTATGCTTTCAACCGCCTGTTCTTCCGCGACCCGATGCGTGGCATCATCATGCAGATCAACGGCGGGAGCTTCGTGACGTTCCCGGTCTACATCGACGACGTGCCGCGCGCGATTCTGAGCGCCTTCGACTGTGGGCGCGTCGGCGAAATCTACAACGTGTGCGGCGAATCGCTGTCGCACCGGGCGGCATTCGATATCATCTGCGAAGAAGGCAATATCCGCTTTCCGCGTCTGAACATCCCCGGCTGGATGGGGATTGCGATGGCGCGTGTGCTGACCGCGCTCGGCGAAGTGACCGGGCGCGAGCCGTTTTACCCCATTAACCTGCGGTCCTATGTGTATAATTACTGGAATGTCTCCAGCGAGAAGGCGCGGCGTGAGCTTGGCTTCACGCCGACCAACTTCCGCGAGGGGGCGCGGCGCACGCTGGCGTGGTATCGCGCCGGGCAGCCGGACAGCGTTCCAGAAGTTGAGTGTTGACGATGCTCGATCAGGTAAAAATCTACGTTCGCAGCGGCGACGGTGGCGACGGCGTGATCGCGTTCCGGCGCGAGAAGTTCATCCCGCACGGCGGACCCTACGGCGGTGACGGCGGGCGCGGCGGCAGAGTCATCCTGCGCGTCGCCCCCAGGCTGAATACGCTGTCGCCTTTTCAGCGGAAAGTCCACTTCACGGCGAAAAATGGCGACCGCGGCGGAACTGCTCGCAAGACGGGGCGCAGCGCCGATGATCTGGTGGTCGACGTGCCGCCGGGGACGGTCGTGCGCGACGCCGAAACCGGTGACCTGATCGCCGACCTCGTCCGCGAGGGCGATCAGGTGATCGTCGTGCCGGGTGGGCGCGGCGGGCGCGGCAACCAGCATTTCGCCTCATCGTCGAATCAGGCGCCGCGCATCGCCGAGAAGGGCGAGCCGGGCGTCGAGCGCTGGCTCCTGCTCGAATTGAGGCTGATCGCCGATGTGGGCATCGTCGGGGTGCCGAACGCTGGCAAGTCGACGCTGCTGTCGGTCGTCAGCAACGCCCGTCCGAAGATTGCCGATTACCCGTTCACGACGCTGGAGCCGAATCTCGGCGTAGTCGCTTATGACGACCGCGATCTGGTGCTGGCGGATATCCCCGGTCTGGTCGAAGGCGCGCACATGGGCGTCGGCTTGGGACATTCATTCCTGCGCCACGTTCAGCGCACACGGATGCTCATTCATCTGCTCAATGGCGCGAGCGAAGACCCGATTGCCGACTATAACCAGATCAACCAGGAATTGGCGCTGTACGACGAGAAGCTCGGTCAGCGTCCGCAGATCGTCGTGCTGAACAAGATCGACATCCCGGAAGTGCGCGAGCGCTCGGCGCAGATCATCGCCGACCTGAAGGCGTTGGGCGTCGAGCGACCGATGGCGATCTCCGGTGCGACCCGCGAGAATGTCACGGCGCTGGTGCAGCGCGTTTTCGCCGAGTTCGCGGCGCTGCCCGAAACCGAGCCGCTGACCGAGGAAATGCCGGTGTACACGCTGCCCGAAGAAGATGTAACGTTCGGCGTCGAGCGGTTGGGCGAGGGCGAATACCGCGTGGTCGGCAAGCGCATCGAGCGCGCCGCCGCCATGACTTACTGGGATTACGATGAAGCCATTCTGCGCTTCCAGCGGCTGCTCGATACCGTCGGCGTGACCGAAGCGCTGCGCGAGGCGGGCGTTCAGGAAGGCGATATCGTCCATATTGGCAATCACGAACTGGAATGGTCGGACTGACCCATGCAGCGTATCGGCATCCTCGGCGGCACGTTCGACCCGCCGCACATCGGTCACCTCGTGCTGGCGCAGTATGCACTCGACGCGCTCGATCTGGCGTCGGTGTTGTTCGTCCCGGCGGCAGACCCGCCGCACAAGGATCAGCTTCGCTACGGCATCGACCACCGCCTGCCGATGCTCGAACTGGCGGTCGCTGGGAACGGCGGATTCGTCATCTCGCGGGTCGATATTGACCGACCGGGACCGCACTACACGGTCGATATGGTGCGGATTTTGCAGGAGCAGCAGCCGGACGTGGAGTTCTATTTCCTGATGGGCGGCGACTCGCTGCATCACCTGCCGCAGTGGTATCACCCGCTGGAGCTGATCGCCCTGTGCAAGCTGGCGGTCATGGCGCGCCCCGGCGGCGAAATCACGGCGGAGCTGACTGCACGGCTGCTGCCGGGTCTGGCGGAGCGCGTCGTGGTGATCGATTCGCCGATGCTCGGCTTCTCCTCGACCGAAATCGCCGAGCGGCTGCTGGCGGGCAAGAGCGTCCGCTATCTCGTGCCGGATTCGGTGCTGTCGTACATTCAGGATCACGGGTTGTATCAACATGGTGCGTAAACTCATACCGCTGCTGGCGGCGCTGCTCGTCCTGTGCCTCGGCTTGGGGGCAGGTGTAAACACCCATGCGCAGGATGCCGCGCCGACGCTCGCCCCGCCGACGCTGGTTCCCACGTCGATGCTGACGAATCTCGATGCGCTGCCGTCCGAATCGGACATAACGCGCATCGTGCGCGACAACCTGCTGCGCGTCGGCGTGCTGTACAACGAGCCGCCGTTCGGGTTATTCAACATTCGCGGCGTCGAATCGGGCTTCGATGCCGACCTCGCCCGTTCGATTGCCGAAACGTGGGGCGTGAATATCGAATATCATCAGGCGACGCGCCAGAATGGGATCGACATGGTCGCCAGCGGCGAAATCGACCTGCTGATCGCCGCTCAGCCGCACATGCGCGACCTCGACAGCCGCGTCGAGTTCAGCCAGTCGTATTATCCCTCGGTACAGGCGCTGGTCGTCCGGCAGGGCGATGGCGCGACCGTGCTCGGTCACATGGCGGATCGCAAGATCGGCGTGGTGCTGGGCACGCGCGCCGAAGGCGCGGTCGACTACTGGCAGAGCCGCGTCGACTATCATTTCGAAATCTTCCGCTACCTGACCCTCGATCTGGCGATGGCAGCGCTCGACAGCCACGAGATCGATGGCGTGGTCGGCAACCGGGTGCGGCTTTCGCGCGTGATCAAGCCGGATTTGCAGCGTTTCGTTGACGACCCGGTGATGCCCGAACCCTATGCGATTGCCATGAGCCGGCAGGACGTGAACCTGCGCAATCTGGTCAATAGGACGCTCCAGTACCTGTACACGACCGGCAAGCTTGAGGAAATTAGCAAGTCGAACTTCGACGGCGCGAGCTTCCCGGCGACCTCGTTCGTCGTGTGGGATAACGTCGGCGGCGACGCGCCCAAGCCGGATCAGTTCGGCACAGACGTGCCGGTCCCGCCGCAGTACGTTGTGCCGCGCTTGCAGTCGGATCGCCAGCTTCGCGTTGCCGGGCTGGTCGATTTGCCCGCCGACGCGCCCGAAAGCCAGCGGCGGCTCGATGCCGTCAACCGCGCGCTGATCAACGCTATCGCTCAGCGCTGGCAGGTCAGCATCGTTCCGGTGACCGGCGGCA
>JADLHH010000493.1 GCA_020848855.1 Anaerolineae bacterium
ATCGGCGGGCTGGTGGCGCAGTATTTCCGCGTCCCGCGCGACGTGAATGGCATCTCGCCGTTCGTGATGGTCGCGCTCGGCGGGCTGTGTCTGGCGGCGGCGATGTTCCTGCTGTGGTTCACGCTGGTCGGCGTCATGCTGGCGCGGCAGACGCGGGCACAGGGGTCGGGCTACGGCGACGCCTATCGGCTGATCGAGGCGTTTCGCTTCCGCGACGCCATTCCGCTGCTGGAACGCTCGATCCGCGAGGGCAAGGAAACATCCGAGGTGCTGATGCTGCTCACCAGCGCCTACGCTTACACCGGTCAGCTTGCCCGCGCACAGGCGACCGCCGACCGCGCTGTCCAGCTTTACCCCAACGAGCCTGCCGCTTACGTCACGCTGGCAAACGGCTACCGGCTGCAAGCGTCTTATGACGCGGCGGCGCAAACCTTGATCGAAGCCGCACGGCTCGACCCCGATCAGCCGGTGGTGTGGGCGGAGCTTGGCTTCACCCAGCGTTTCGCCGGCGCGGACGACAAAGCCGTCGAATCGTTCGAGCGGGCGGCGCAGCACGCCATGCCCGCGCCCTACGGCGTGCGCGTGTACTACCATCTGGCGAATGCGTATCAGGCAGCGGGCGAAACCCGCCAGGCTGTGCGCGCCGTCGCCAAGATGATGAGCGCCCGCGACGGCTTGGCGACGTGGAAAAGCGGGCTGAAGCCGCTCGAAGGCACGGCGTATGGTCAGGAACTGCGCGACGAGATCGCCGCCATCGAACGGGCGATTGCCGACGCCGACGCCGGAAATCTGGGCTAGCGCGGCATGTTCTGGCTGCTCTCCCGCCTGCGCCGTGATGTTCGGTTGTGGGATCGCGCGACACGTATCGCTTTCGCCATCGGCGGTATACTGCTGATCGTCGCAGTTGGGGTCGCGCTGGTCGCCCCGCCGGATGCCCGCCTGCCGGTTCTCGTCGGCGCGGCGCTGCTGCTGGTCGTCCTCGAAATCGCCGTGCTGTGGGGCAACCGAGGCATGGTATCGGCGTTCACGCGGGCGCAGCGCCTGTATCTCGACGGGGAGCTGGAAGCCGCCCGCGACCTGCTGGAAGCCGCGCACGAGAAAATCACCCTCGCCCAAAAGAAATCGGATGCGCGCTCGCTCGTGCTGCTCGGCAACGTCTACCGCCAGTTGGGGCAGCTTCGAGAGAGCGAAGCCGTTTTGTCAGAAGCCGTTGACAAAGCCCCCCAACATTATTTTTCATTCTACGGATTCGGGCGTACACTGCTTTCAGGAGGACGTTACGCGGAAGCCGCCGAAGCGCTGCGGCGCGCGCTCGAACTGGGCGCGCCGAACGGCGTGCAGGTCGACCTGGCGGAAGCGTATTTTCGCATGAATCAGCCGCAGGAAGCGGCTGCTGCGCTCAACGGCATTGGGGGTCGTCTGAGCGAGCCGCACCGGGCATTGATGGCAGCGTATCTGCTTTACCGGCTGGGAGCGGCAAACCCGCCGCCGCCGGATGTCATACAAGCCGGGCTGCCGTACTGGCAGGCGGTCGCCGAACGCTTCCGCGAGACGCCCTACGGGGCGGCGTTACAGGTTGATGTCGTCGAAATGCTGAAGCAGGGGACGAATACGCATGGCTAGAGCTAATCGCAAAGGTGGAGTGTCCCTCGTACGAATTGGCGTAATCGCTGGAATTATCGGCGTCCTCATCGTGGCTGCTGCCGCGGCTTCCTACCTGACCACCCAGAATGCCGCGCGCTCGCCGCTCGAAATTTCGCCATATCCCAACGCCGTTTATTGGGGAACCAGCGACGTGCGCGATACCTCGCGCAACGTTTTCTACCGCGTGGCGGATACGCCGGAATCGGTTGTCGGCTATTATCAGCAGAAGCTGAACGAGCATTACGGCAACAGCGATCAAAGCTGTGTGCGCCTGCCAGCGACCGGCAACGCGCCCGGTTCGGAAGCCGACCCGAACGTCATCCCGTATTTGTTCCGCTGCGTGTTCGACAATTCCGGCTTCAATACCAGCCAGTATACGCAGGTCGAAATCTACCCCGGTCGCGCGGATGCTGACCCCAACCGCAATGCCGAGGGACTAACCGTCGTCAAGTATATGGAATACTGGATGCGATGACTCTGCCGGAGTCTTCGGCTGCGCCCGCGCCGCGTCGTGTTCCGGTGCTGGCGATTGTGCTGCTGGTGGCGGTCGTGGCGCTCGGCATTTACATCGGCACCAACGTGCTCGGCGTGCTGTTCGCGGTCGTTTCGCCGCCTACGCCGCCGCTCCCACCCGGCATGACCGCTGTCAGCCATGAAAGCGAGTCCTACGGCGTTGACCTGTGGAAGTACACCACCACCGGCGACGCCTGCGAAGTTGTTCAGTATATTCAGGACAACGGTGGCGTTTGCCGGGTCGCGCCCATGCAGTGCGGCGAATACCGCGAAGACAACAGCGGCTTCAACATTGCCAATTCAGTCGTGGCGCGCTGCACCGGCAGCGTCGATTTCTCGATCTTCAACATGCAGTGGTGGGCGCTGGTCATGCGTTTGCCCACAACCGAGACTCAGCTTGAACTGCACCGCGAGGTCTACTGGATCGGCACGGGTCCGCAGTGACAGGGTCGTGAAAAGCCGGGATTGCCTTTGTAGGGGCGCACGGCTGTGCGCCCTGATGTATTCTGGCGATTCGTTGCGCTCCTACCGTAACTAAACCCTACCCGAAAACCCCGTTTTCAGCGATAATAAAGCGTGTTTCCGATGGGCGCACGCCAATCTAAGGAGGTGCTGTGGTGGTGAGGCTCATGCTCACGCCACGTTCGATTGCCCCCTCGACCCGCCGCTAATCTTCCATTCTGACAGCGACTCAAGGAGAGGGGAGCAATGTTCAAGGCAGTTAATCCCAAAGTAGATATCCCGAAGCTGGAGCAGGAACAGCTTGATTTCTGGCGCATGAACCGCATCTTTCAGCGTTCGATGACCGAGCGCGAGGGCGCGCCACTGTACGTCACCTACGAAGGTCCACCCACCGTCAACGGCACGCCCGGCGTGCATCACGTGCTGGCGCGCGCCTTCAAGGACATCTTCCCGCGCTACAAGACGATGCGCGGCTATTATGCGCTGCGCAAGGGCGGCTGGGATACGCACGGCTTGCCGGTCGAGCTTGCCATCGAAAAGGAACTCGGCTTCAAGCACAAGAAAGAGATCGAGGAATACGGCATCGCGGCGTTCAACGAGAAATGCCGCGCCAGCGTGCTGCGCAATATCGGCGCGTGGGAGCGCTTCACCGAGCGTATCGCCTATTGGACGGATCTCGACGATCCCTACGTCACCTTCACCAACGACTATATCGAGAGCGTGTGGTGGATTCTCAAGCAGTTCTGGGACAAGAACCTGCTCTACAAGGGCTTGAAGGTTGTCCCGTACTGCGCGCGCTGCGGCACGCCGCTGAGCAGCCATGAAGTCGCGCTCGGCTACGACGAGGTGCAGGACCCCAGCGTGTTCGTGCGCTTCCCGCTGCGCGACCAGCCGGGGGTGTACTTCCTCGTATGGACGACGACGCCCTGGACGCTTCCGGCGAACGTCGCGCTGGCGGTCGGTGAAAATGTCGACTACGTGCAGGTCGAAGGACCCGTCCACGATGCCGAAGACGGCGATACCACCGAGCAGTTGATCCTCGCCGCCGATTTGATGAAGACGGCGCTCGTCCACCCCGACGAATACAGGGTGGTCAAGACCTTCAAGGGCAAAGACCTGATCGGCACCAGCTACAACCCGCTGTACACTTACCTGCCGGTCGAAGGCAAGTATGCTTACGTCATCCCGGCGGATTTCGTCAGCACCGAAGACGGCACGGGCCTCGTCCACATCGCTCCGGCGTTCGGCGTCGACGACATGAACGCGGCGCAGCAGCACAAGCTGCCGGTTTTGCAGACGGTCAACGCCGAAGGCGCGTTCATCGACGCCGTGACCGAGTTTCGAGGTATGTGGGTCAAGGATGCCGACCCGGAGATCACGCGCGATCTGCGCAAGCGCGGGCTGCTCTACAAATCCGAGCGCTACAAGCACACGTACCCGTTCTGCTGGCGCGACGGCACGCCGCTGATCTATTTCGCGCGCGACGCCTGGTTCATTCGCTCGACGGCGTACCGCGACAAGATGATCGAACTCAACCAGTCGATCAACTGGGTGCCGGAGCACGTCAAGGATGGACGTTTCGGCAATTGGCTGACCGACCTGAAAGACTGGGCGCTGGGGCGCGAGCGCTACTGGGGCACGACGCTGCCGATCTGGGTGGACGACGTGACCGGCGAAATGCTGTGCGTCGGCAGCGTGGCGGAACTGAGCCAGCTTGCCGGGCGCGACCTGACCGATCTCGATTTGCACCGTCCATACGTGGACGAGATCACTTTCCCGAACCCGAAAGGGACGGGCGGGACAATGCGCCGCGTGCCGGAAGTCATCGATGTATGGTTCGACAGCGGCTCGATGCCGCTGGCGCAGTGGGGCTACCCGGCGCACAACCACGACATGTTCGCCGAGCAGTACCCGGCGGATTACATCTGCGAGGCAGTCGACCAGACGCGCGGCTGGTTCTACACGCTGCACGCCATCAGTTCGATGCTGTTCGAGCGCGTGTCGTTCCAGAATGTCATCTGCCTCGGCTTGATCCTCGACGCCGAAGGGCAGAAGATGTCCAAGAGCAAGGGGAATATGGTCGACCCCTGGGATGTGCTCAACCTGCA
>JADLHH010000494.1 GCA_020848855.1 Anaerolineae bacterium
CATCCTGCCCGTCCGGGCGGCTGTCGATCACGATGCCTTCCCCGAACTTGGGGTGAAAGACGCGCTGCCCCGCTTTGTAGCGGGTGTTGCGCTGTTTCTGGGCTGCCCGCTCGAACGAAATCACTTTGCTCGACGAGACAGGCGCGGCCGATGGCTTGTCGTAGCTCCATGAAGTGGCTGCCTGGTAGCCCGCGCGGTCACGCAGCGTTTGCAGTCGCGGGGAGACGCCTTCGGTCAGTTCCGCCGGGATGTCGCCGAGGAAGCGCGACGGGATGCCGGGTACGCTTTCGCCGTAGAGCGAACGGCGGAAGGCGTAAGTCAGGTAAAGATGGTCTTTCGCGCGGGTCAGCCCCACGTAGAGTAGGCGGCGTTCTTCCGCCATCGCGTCTGGCTCGCTGAACGAGCGCGAATGCGGCAGCAGACCGTCTTCCAGCCCGGTGATGAAGACGACCGGAAATTCCAGCCCTTTCGCGGCGTGCATCGTCAGCAGCGTGACGCTGTCCTTTTCCTGGTCGAGCGTGTCGATGTCCGAAACCAGTGCCGTTTCAGCGAGGAAGTCGGTCAGAGCGAGGTCTTTCTTGTCGGAGATCAGACCGCGCAGCGCCGCGATGTTCTCCATGCGGTCTTCGGTCTCGTCTTTCGTCTCGCTGATTTCGGAGATGTAGAGGTTGTAGCCAATTCTGCCGAGCAGTTCGTCGAAGACGACCGTCAGGTCGTTATGTTCCGCCAGCATGCGCAGGTCGTTGAGCATCAGCGCGAATTCGGCGAAGGCTTTCGCGGCGCGTCCGGTCAGCGGCGACGCTGTGCCGAGCAGCAGCGCGTCGAGTGCTTCGGCGGTCGTCATGTTGCTGGTGAATGCCCAGGCGTTGAACGTTTCCAGCGACTTTGCGCCGATGCCGCGCCCCGGCACGTTGATCACGCGTTCGAAGCTGACCGACTCGTTCGGATTGTTGATCACACGCAGGTAGGCGACCAGGTCGCGGATTTCCCGGCGCTTGTAGAAGCCGACACCGCCGACCAGCTTATAGCTCACGCCGTACTTGATGAAGGCTTCTTCGATCGAGCGTGACTGGGCGTTGGTACGGTACATCACGGCGAAGTCGCGGGCGGTATATTCGCCGCGCTTGAGCTGGCGATTGATGGTGTTGACGATGAAATCGCCTTCTTCGCCTTCGCTGTAGGCTTCATAGATTGTGACCAGCGCGCCGCCTTCGCGGTCGGTAAACAGGGCTTTGGGCGTGCGGTGGCTGTTCTTGTCGATAATGGCGCGGGCAGTGTCGAGGACAACCTGCGTCGAGCGGTAGTTCTGCTCCAGCAGGATCACACGGGCGCCGGGGTAGTCGCGCCGGAACTGCATGACGTTGCGGTAGTCTGCGCCGCGAAAAGCGTAGATGCCCTGGTCTTCGTCGCCGACGACCAGTACATTTTCCTGCGGGCTGGCGAGCACCTGGACCAACTGGTACTGTGCCTGGTTTGTGTCCTGGAACTCGTCGACGAGGATGTGTTCGTAACGCTGCTGGTACTTCTCCCGCACGTCCGGGTGGTCGCGCAGCAGCAGCACCGTCTGCATCAGCAGGTCATCGAAGTCGAGCGCGTTGCTGGCGACCAGGCGACGCTGGTATTCCGGGTAGACGCGGGCGACGATCTCGCCGAAATAGTCGCGCCCGATGTATTCCCCCGGCTCGATCAGTTCGTTCTTGGCGGTCGAAATGGCGTTGAGCACGCCGCCCGGTTTGAATTTCTTCGGGTCGACGTTCATCTCGGCGATCACGTTCTTGAGCACGGCGATCTGGTCGTCGGTATCGTAGATCACGTAGTCGCGGTCGTAGGGGGTGTGGTCGGCTTCAATGCGCAGCAGGCGCGCGCAGATGGAGTGAAATGTGCCGATCTGCAAGCCGGAAAGGTCGCCGCCGAGCAGTTTCTGGACGCGCTCGCGCATTTCGGCGGCGGCTTTGTTGGTAAACGTCACCGCGACGATGTGATAAGGCGCAATCCCCTCATCCTGAATCAGGTAGGCGATCCGGTGGGTGAGCACGCGGGTCTTGCCGCTGCCCGGACCTGCCAGCACCAACACGGGACCATCGCCCGCCGTGACCGCTTCACGCTGCTGCGGGTTGAGGATGTCCAGTAAGGGATTCGGCATCGGTTTACTCCAGACGTGGAACTGACTATGGAACAATTGTATCAAACAATCGCCCGATGCTATACTGTTCGCAGAGTGAAAAGGGCTGAACGATGACACTCGGTGAAATCGTACACACGCCGTCCGGCGAGATCGTCGCAACCGGGGTTTCCGAAGAAGAATACCTGGAGAAATACGCCGCGCACTTCTGCGAGTGGGTCGATGGGATGGTGATCAGAATGGCTCCGGCAACCGGGAAACATGACGAACTGCTGCGCTTTGGCGCACGCCTGCTGGAAGCCTATTTCGAGGCGAACCCGATTGGGCTAATCCGGCAAGCGCCATTTCTCATGCGGCTGGAAACGGGTGTCAACCGGGAACCGGATTTGCTGGTGATCCTGAACG
>JADLHH010000495.1 GCA_020848855.1 Anaerolineae bacterium
CACGCCGCTAGCGAAATCGGACCGAGCGGGCAGTGCGGCGCGAGCGCCACGTCGTAGGCTTCCGCCATCGCCGCGATTTTGGCGACCTCGGAGATGCCGCCCGCGTGCGATAAATCCGGCTGGATGATATCGACGTACCCGGCTTCCAGCAGCGGCTTGAAATCCCAGCGCGAATACATGCGCTCGCCGGTCGCAATCGGCGTCGACGTGTGCTGGGCGATGTCGCGCAGCGCTTCGTTGTTCTCCGGCAGCACCGGCTCTTCGATGAACAGCAGGTGATACGGCTCCAGTTCGCGCGCCAGCACCTTCGCCATCGGCTTGTGGACGCGCCCGTGAAAATCGACGCCAATGCCGAACGACGAGCCGGTCGCCTCGCGCACCGCCGCCACCCGTTCGACCAGCGCTTCCACCTTATCGAACGAATCGACGTAGCCCTGCTCCTCGGTCGCATTCATCTTGACCGCCGTGAAGCCGAGCGCCTGCCGATCCCGCGCCGCCGTCGCCACGTCCGCCGGACGGTCACCGCCGACCCACGAATACACCCGCACCCTGTCACGCACGGGACCGCCCAGCAGCCGGTAAACCGGGACGCCGTGCCGCTTACCCTTGATGTCCCACAGCGCCTGATTCACGCCGGCGATGGCGCTCATCATCACCGGACCGCCGCGATAGAACCGGGCGCGGTACAGCGTCTGCCACAGGTCTTCGATGCGGTCGGGGTCTTGCCCGATCAAGAAATCTTCCATCTCGCGCACGGCAGCGGCGACCGTAGCCGCGTGCCCCTCGACCACCGGCTCGCCCCACCCGGCGATTCCTTCGTCGGTCGAAACCTTCAGGAACAGCCAGCGCGGCGGAACTGGGAACAACTCAATCTGCGTGATTTTCATAGCGGCTGCTTTCGCTGCGACAACATGCCCAAAGTGTGGCTCAGTTGGCGGCGCTTTGTCAAAGGAAGAACCCAACGCAAAGGCGCAAAGGCTAAGAACAAGACGCAAAGTGGTTTTTAATAAGACGCTTCGCGTCTTTCTTTTCTTCTTAGCGCCTTTGCGTTGAGTCTTTTACAGGCAGTACAGCGGCGCGAACGTCCGCAAACACATCACGTCGAACGGCGTCGGCGGAGCTTCGGCGTCCTCACCCGGCACGATGTAATACTGATCCCATGCGCCTTCCGCGACCCAGCCGCGCGAGCCGTTGGCGCTCTCGACGCGCCACCACGTATAGCCGCCGTTGCAGCTTGCATCACGGATCACCGTGACGCGATTGTTCGGATATAGCTGCGTCACCGCCCCCGCTTCGACCACCGGCAGCGCCCGCACGTTCAGCCGCCCGGCGATCACAACCGCCTCACCGCCTTCGATCAGGCGCGGCGGCGGCGCGCCGATGCACGGATCGGCAAATGCGGGCTTGGCATATCCCGCCAGAATGAGGACAATCAGCAGCGCGAGTCGTTTCATCGTCTAGTCAGGACTGAGGGCACAGGACTGAGGACTGAGGTCGTGCTTTCGCTCAGTCCTTAGCACTTTATCCTCAATCCCATAACGTCATTGTACCTGTTCCGCCAGATAGCGCCCGACGCTCCGGCGGTGGTTAGCGAACGGATAACCGATGCGTTTCGAGAACGAAGAACAGGCGATCACTTACGTGTTCCGGTCGCTGCGCAAGCTGCGCGGTGTCGAACACCGCCCCGACGAGATCGCCCGCGATACCAGCCCGACCCGCCGCCTGCTTCAGGTGACCGGGCTGCAATCCGCCCTGCTGCGCGACGACGACTCGACCTACCGCCGCGAATACGCCGTCGTCACCGGCAGCAAGGGCAAAGGCTCGACCACCGTCATCACCGCCCGGCTCTTGCAGCACCTGGGGCACACCGTCGGCACGATCACCAGCCCGCACCTCGTCACTTACCGCGAGCGCATTCGCGTGAATGGACGCGCCATCCCCGAACCCGACCTGCTGCGGATTCTGGACGACCTCGCCCCCCACGTCGACACCATCGAGGCGACGCTGGGCGAACAGCAGTATTTCAGCCCGCAGGGGATTTTTCTAGCGATTGCGCTGCGCTGGTTCGACGAGCAGAACGTCAGCGCCGCCGTGCTGGAAGTCGGGCGCGGCGGGCGCTTCGACGATATCGCCATCGTCCCCAACCGCCTCGCCCTGTTCACGCCGATCATGCTGGAGCATACCGCCCAGCTTGGACCCACGCTGGCGCGCATCGCCTGGCACAAATCGGGCATCATCAAGCCGCACAGCTATGCCTACAGCGTGCCGCAAGCGCCGGAAGTCCTCGAAGTCCTGCAAGCCGAAGCCACCGCGCAGGACGCCGAATTCGCGTGGCTGGCGACGATGGACATGGGCGAGTACCTCGGCAAGACTCCCAACGGCATCCTGATGCGGCTGGGGCGCTACGGCGAAGTCGAGCTTTCGCTGCGCGGTCGCTATCAGGTCGAGAACGCGACGCTGGCGGTGCAGGGGGCGGGCAACATGCACGCCCGGCTGCCCGGCATCGCGCACGGCTCGCCCGAATACGTCGAGGCGATCCGCCGGGGCTTAGCCGACGTGCGCTGGCCCGGTCGCCTGCAAAAATTGCAGGATTCGCCCGCCGTCTACCTCGACGGCGCGATCAATGCCGCGTCGGCGCGCTCGATGATCGCCAGCCTCGAAGACGACCTGCACGACCCGGTGATCGGCATCGTCGCCGTGCCGGAAGACAAGGATTACGAGGGCGTCTACCGCGAGATCGGCTTGGCGAGCGAATCGCTGATCATCACCGAGACCCCGCGCAATATCTCGCTGACCTTCCCGCCATTTCGCACCGCCGTCGAAACCGCCCTGCGCTACAACCCGGATATCACCCATATCCCCACGCTGGCGGCGGCGGTCGAGGAAGCGAAGGCGCGCGCCGGTCAAACCGGGACGATCCTGATCGCCGGCACACAGTCGATCCTCGCCGACGCCATCCAGCTTTGGGGCTTCAGCTACGAGGTGATATAACAAGCGGTCAGCATTCAGCATTTAGCTGTTAGCTAAACTGCGGATAGCTGGATTGAAGGGAGAGTTCTATCGCTTAACGAACGAAGATGCGGAATAAATCAAAAAGCGGTCAGCCCCAGCGCTACGCTGAAAGCTGACCACGTGCTTGCTTCGCAAGCCTATCGCTTCTCTTAGTACGGCGTCACGCGGTGGCAGGCGACCCAGTGACCGGGCGTAATTTCTGTCAGTTCCGGGTCTGGCTCCTGGTAGCAGATGCCGGCGACGGCGACCGGGCAGCGCGTGTTGAAGTTGCAGCCGATGGGCGGGCGTGCCGGGCTGGGCACGTCGCCAGAGATGATGATGCGCTGGCGCTCGCGCTCCTTGATCGGGTCGGGAACCGGCACGGCGGACAGCAGCGCCTGCGTGTACGGGTGCAGCGGGTTGTCGTACACGTCGTCGGTCGTCCCCAGTTCAACGATCTTGCCCAGGTACATCACCGCCACGCGGTCGCAGATGTGGCGCACCATGCTCAGGTCGTGGGCGATGAACAGGTACGTCAGGTTGAATTCTTCCTGAAGCTCTTCCAGCAGGTTGACGACCTGCGCCTGAATCGACACGTCCAGCGCCGAAATCGGCTCGTCGGCAACGATGAAGCTGGGGCGCAGCGCCAGTGCGCGGGCGATGCCGATACGCTGCCGCTGACCGCCGGAAAACTCGTGCGGGTAGCGGTTGACGTAATACGGGTTCAAGCCCACGCGCTCCAGCAGTTGTTCGACGTATTCCTGAAGCTCGCGCCTGCCGTTGATCACTTTGTGGATGCGCAGCGGCTCGCTGACGATGTTCCCGACCGACATACGCGGGTTCAGGGACGCGAACGGGTCCTGGAAGATCATCTGCATACGGCGGCGCGTCTTGCGCAGTTCCGACGGCGCCAGCGTCGTCAGTTCGTTGCCCTCGAACACAACCGAGCCTTCAGTCGGCTTGTAAAGCTGAAGCACCGTGCGCCCGGTCGTGCTTTTGCCGCAGCCGGATTCGCCGACCAGACCGAGCGTTTCGCCCTTGAACACGTCGAAGCTCACGTCATCGACCGCTTTGACCGCACCCACCTGGCGCTGGAAAATCAACCCGGCGGTGATCGGGAAATGTTTCTTCAGGTTGCGCACCTGAACCAGTACTTCCCGGCTGCCGCCCCGCGTCTGGGTCGCGCTTTGGGCTTTGGTTGCCACACTAGACATGCTGAACTTCTCCTTGTTGATCCAGCATCGGTTCGCCGGAACGGACATCGACCCAGCACGCCTTGAGATGAGTCGGGTTGGACTCGGGTCCTGGAATCAGCGGCGGCATCTGCTCGTCGCACTTGCCCGGAATACGGAAATTGCAGCGCGCGAAGAACGGGCAGCCCTTCGGCACGATGCGCATATCCGGCGGTGATCCCTCGATTTGCGTCAGTTTCTTGTCCGCCTGCCGCATGTCGTGGCGCGGAAGCGACTTGAGCAAGCCGAGGGTATACGGGTGGCGCGTGTCCTTGAACACGTCCGTCACCGCGCCGCGCTCAACGATCATGCCGCCGTACATTACCTGTACCGTATCCGACAAGCCCGCCACCACGCCGAGGTCGTGGCTGATCCAGATCATCGCCATGCCGAGCTGTTCTTTCAGCTTCTTGACCAGCTCGATGATCTGCGCCTGGATGGTCACGTCGAGCGCCGTTGTCGGCTCGTCGGCGATCAGCAGCTTGGGATTGCACGACAGCGCCATGGCGATCATCACGCGCTGGCGCATACCACCCGAAAACTGGTGCGGGTAAGCATTCAACCGGCGCGAGGCATCCGGGATGCCAACCATTGACAGCAGTTCGGCG
>JADLHH010000496.1 GCA_020848855.1 Anaerolineae bacterium
CGGCGCGTTCGCGGGCGGGCGTTTCGTTGGTGTTCGCCACCAGCACGTTGTAGCCTTCCTGCCAGAAGACTTCTTCCGCGCCCTGGAAAATTTCGGAGAAATACGGGTTGGTGATGTCCGGCACGACACAGCCGACCATCAGGGTGCGGTTGGTCACGAGTGTGCGCGCGGCGCGGTTGGGGCGGTAGCCCAGGCGCGTGGCGACTTCGCGCACGTATTCGCGGGTCTCGTCGCTGATGCGCCCCGTGCCGTTGATCACGCGCGAGACGGTCATCATCGAAACACCGGCTTCGCGCGCAACATCTTCGATTGTGACCCGCTGGTGTCGTTTTGGCATTCTGCGCCTGCCGGGGGACGATCACGATTCAGAGATTCACAATTGAGGTTAACGCTAACTCAGGAAACGGGTATACGCAAGCATTCGGCATCCCGATTTGTCGATTCTATCCGAAATTCACGGCTGAGCCAGCCAGAGTTATTGACAGATTGGGGAGATAATTCTAAGATTATATCAGTATGAGACGTTTTTGTTTGCATAAATGAGTTAGCGCTAACTTAGTTTGACGATAGACAGCTTTTTCAGGAACCCACACAAAATAAGCCTGTTTGTCCGAACCGTTCCGGGGTGATGGTCATCAGAAACCCGGATTGACGACTCGCTGAGTTAGCGCTAACCCTACCACCCGCCTGGAGGAAGGAGTCAGCCCACCCCGCGAACCCTTGCGTGAAGCACCAATCGACAGATTTGGTTCACATATCTTTGGAGAAATCAAATGTCTAATAAACGTTTTGTTTTGCTGCTCGCCGCACTCTGTACCGTCTTCCTGCTCTCCGGCGTCGTCGTGCTGGCGCAGGACATGGCATACAACGAAGCCCCGATGCTGGCGGAAAGGGTCGCAGCGGGCGAGCTTCCACCGGTCGAGGAACGACTCCCGGCGAATCCGCGCGTGGTCGAGCCGGTTGACAGCGTCGGCGTTTACGGCGGCGTCTGGCATCGCGCCTGGCGCGGCATCAACGACTTCCACGCCTTCGGTCGCATCATTTACGACGCGGTTCTGCGTTGGCCGCGCGATCCGGCTGACCCGGTGCAGCCCGGTCTGGCGGATGAGTGGTCGTTCAGCGACGACGGCAAAGCCCTGACCCTGCACTTCCGCGAGGGGCTGAAGTGGTCGGACGGCGTCCCGTTCACGGTTGACGACGTGATCTTCTGGTGGGAAGCCATCGAAACCGATCCGAACATCACGGCTGCGGTTCACGGCGAGTGGATGGTCGGTGGCGAGCCGATGACGCTCGAAAAAGTTGACGACAACACCATCACGCTGCATTTCGCCGCCCCCAACGGCTTGGCGGAAACGGTCGGTCTGGCGTTCCACGGCAACAACTGGCCGCTGGGCTTCGAGCGCTTCGGCTTCTATTCGCCCAAGCACTATCTGGAGCAGTTCCATCCGGCGTTCAGCGATACCGGCAGCTACGAGCTGTTTGAAGAAAAAGCCAGCGACTACAACGTCGATAAGCCGATGATGACCGCATGGACGATCACGCAGTACGAACCCGGCACGACGCTGATGGTCGCCGAGCGCAACCCGTACTATTATGCGGTTGACCCTGAAGGCAACCAGCTTCCGTACATTGACAAGGTGTACTTCCACTTCGTCGAAGACGTGAACGGCGTGAACGCGATGGGCGTCGCCGGTGACCTGAGTATGCAGGCGCGCGCCATCGACCTGGCGCAGTACCCGGTTTACCAGGACAACGCCGAAGCGGGCAACTATCACATGCTGCTGTGGCCGCAGGCGCAGGCTTCCGCCATGACGCTGTGGTTCAACCAGAGCTTCGCGGACGACAACTACCGCAATCTGTTCCAGGATATCCGCTTCCGCCGCGCGATGTCGGTCGCCATCGACCGCGAGCAGATCAATCAGGTGGCGTTCCTGGGGCAAGGCTTCCCGCAGACGATCACCGTCGTGCCAGATTCGCCGTACTATGACCCCGAAATCGCTAATGTCGACGGCGACTACAACCCGGAGCAGGCGGTTGCCCTGCTGGACGAAATCGGTCTGGCGAAGGGCGGCGACGGCTACTATACGTTCGCTGACGGCACGCCAATCGTGCTGGAAATCGAAACCTCGCTGACGGCGACCGGCTCGGCGGACGCGCTCGAACTGATCTCGCAGTGGTGGAACGATGTCGGCATCAAGAACGAAGTGCAGGTCGAAACCCGCGACGCCTACTGGCCGCGCGCGACCGCCAACGAAGTGATGGTGGCGACGTGGACGACGGATCGCGGTCTGGTGCCGATGGTCGACCCGATCTACCAGTTCCCGTTTGACGAGCGCTCGTGGATGGCTCCGGCATTCGGCATCTGGTACAAGAGCGGCGGCACGGACGGCATCGAGCCGACCGATGAATTCAAGGCGGTGATGGCGCTGTACGACGAGTACAAGGTCACGACCGACCCCGCCCGCCAGCTTGAAATCGG
Organism: Anaerolineae bacterium; assembly: GCA_020848855.1. The sequence continues at coordinate 2,480 of JADLHH010000496.1, forward strand.
CAAGGAAATCGTGCGCATGTCCACGACGCAGTTGTGGACAATCGGAACGGTTGGCGGCGTGCCGAACCCGGTAGTCGTCAAGAACAACTTCATGAACGTGATGGAAAACCATACTGCCGACTGGATCATCTTCACGCCCGGCACGATGGATCCCGCTCAGTTCTACTTCACGGATGGCGCAGCCAACCAGTAACTGAAGAAACGGTGACGGGGGCGGGTTTAGCTTCTGCCCCCGTCACGGTCAGATTCGCAGCGGTTTCTTCAGGAGGTTGTGATGCTCACCTACGTTGTCAGGCGCGTCCTGGCAATGATCCCGATGCTGTTCATCATCTCGTTCATCTCGTTCACGATCATTCAGCTCCCGCCGGGCGACTTTCTCAATACGCTGCAAGCGGCACAGGGAACCAGCGGCGGCGGCATGTCCGACGAGACCGCCCAGCTTCTGCGCGAGCGATACGGGCTGGACGAGCCGTTCATGTCGCAGTACGTCAAATGGATTTCCGGCTTTCCGAGGGGCGACTTCGGCTGGTCGTTCGAATGGTCGACAGATGTGTGGTCGCTGATCAGCGACCGCATCTGGTACACGATCCTGCTGGGGGCGGCGTCGATTGTCATCATGGTGATCCTGGCGATCCCCATCGGCATCTATTCGGCGACGCACCAGTATTCGATTGGCGACACACTGCTGTCGGCGGTCGCTTTTCTGGGTTTGTCCGTCCCCGGCTTCCTGCTGGCGCTCATCTGGATATACATCGGCGGCATTCTGCTGCGGTGGGATGTGATCGGCAGCCAGTCGCCGCAGTTCGCCAACCAGCCGGAAAGCCTGGCGAAAGCGTGGGATTTCTTCCTGCACCTGTGGCCCGCCGCCATCATTCTGGGGCTGGCGAGCACGGCGCAGTTGATGCGCATCATGCGCAATGGAATGCTCGACGTGCTGAACCAGCAGTACGTGACGACCGCGCGCGCCAAAGGCTTGAAAGAGCGCATCGTCATCAACCGCTACGTGGTACGGGCGGCGCTCAACCCGGTAGTGAGCGTGGTGGCGCTCGAAATTCCCAAGATCATCTCGTCATCGATCCTGATCGGCGTGGTGCTGTCGGTGCCGACGACCGGACCGATGTTCCTGCGCGCGCTGCAAAGCCAGGACATGTTCGTCGCCGGGACGTTCCTGCTGCTGATGTCGCTGATGCTGCTGATTGCCAACCTGATCGCCGATCTCGTGCTGGCGTGGCTTGACCCGAGGATCGTGTACTCATGATCGATAATCCCAAGACGCTTGAAGAACAGTCCGGCGAGCTGCGCGACCTGTACCGCGAGCTGGCGGAACGCGCCGACGCCCGCGCCATCGGCAACGATGTGCAGGGGCTGACGGAGGAAGAAGCCCGCTTCGCCGCCTCGCAGTGGACGATGATCTGGCGGCGCTTCCGGCGCAACAAGGCGGCGATGCTCGGCGGCGTGATCGTGCTGTTCTACTACGTGGTCGCGGCGTTCGGCAATTTCGTTGCCCCATACGGGCTGACGACGCGCTTCGCCCAGCAGATTTACCTGCCGCCCCAGCCGATCCACCTGCTCGACGAGGGACAGCTTCGCCCGTTCGTGTTCAAGTTCAACACCGAATTCGATGACAAGCTACAGCGGGTTTACGTGGTGAGCGACGAAAAAATCTACTTAGAATTCTTTGCGCACGGCGAGTCTTACAAACTTTTCGGCTTGATCGACACCGACATCCACCTGTTTCAAGCGCCGGGCGGCATCGTAAGCATTCTGGGAACCGACCGGCAGGGGCGCGACATGTTCTCGCGGATCGTGCTGGGCAGCCAGCTTTCGCTGACGATTGGACTGGTCGGCGTGATTCTGAGCCTCGTTCTCGGCACAATTCTGGGCATCACCTCCGGCTACTTCGGCGGGCTGGTCGATGAAGGCATCCAGCGGCTGATCGAGATCGTGCGCGCCTTCCCGTCGATTCCGCTGTGGATGGCGTTATCGGCTGCCGTCCCTGCCTCGTGGTCGCAGATTCAGACCTACTTCGCCATCACACTGATCCTGTCGCTGATCGGCTGGACGTGGCTGGCGCGGCAGCTTCGCGGGCTGGTGCTGTCGCTGCGCCAGAGCGATTACGTGATGGCGGCGAAGCTCGCCGGGGCGAGCGACTGGCGCATCATCTTCAAACACCTGATTCCGGCGACCATCGGGCAGATCATCGTGGTGGCGACGCTGTCGCTGCCGGCAATGATCCTGGCGGAGACGGCGCTGAGCTTCCTCGGCTTGGGCTTGCGCCCGCCGACGACCAGTTGGGGCGTGCTGCTTCAGGAAGTGCAGAATTTGCAATCGCTGGCGCTGTATCCCTGGGTATTCTCGCCCGCCATCGTGATCGTCATCGTCATTCTGGCGTTCAGCTTTCTGGGCGACGGTCTGCGCGACGCATCCGACCCGTACACGATCTGAGGCAGCGCATGAACCCGGACAATATTCTGGAAATTGACGACCTGGAAGTGCATTTCCGCACGCTCGACGGCATCGTGCGCGGCGTCAACGGCGTGACGCTCAACATCCGCCGGGGCGAAACGCTCGGCGTGGTGGTGGAATCGGGCTGCGGCAAGAGCGTGACTGCCCACAGCATCCTGCGGCTGCTGCCCAAGCGCATTGCCTCGATCCCGCGCGGCGCAATCCACTTCCGGCGGCGCGGCGGCGAGGAAGTCAACCTGGTGGCGATGGACCCGACCGGAACGCAGATGCGCGACATTCGCGGCAACGAAATCGCCATGATCTTTCAGGAGCCGATGACCTCGCTCTCGCCGATGCACACCATCGGCGACCAGATCACCGAGGCGATCATCCTGCACCAGCAGGTCGATAAGGTCGAGGCGGAGGATCGGGCGGTTGCCATGCTGGAAGCGGTGCGCATCGGCAACGCCCGCGAATTCATCCATTCGTACCCACACCAGTATTCCGGCGGGATGCGCCAGCGCGCCATGATTGCGATGGCGCTGTCGTGCAACCCGTCGCTGCTGATCGCCGACGAGCCGACGACCGCGCTCGACGTGACGATACAGGCGCAGATTCTCGACCTGATGCGCAAGCTGCAGGAAGATTTCGCGTCGGCGATCATGATGATCACCCACAACCTGGGCGTGATCAACGAGACGGCTGACCGCATCGCCGTGATGTACCTCGGCAAAATCGTCGAGGTGGCGGAGCGGCGGACGCTGCTCAAGCGCCCGGCGCACCCCTACACCATCGGGCTGCTGCAATCTGTCCCGTCGATGGGCGACGAAACCCGCTCGCGGCTGCACCCGGTTCCGGGCATCATCCCCGACCCGTTCAACGCGCCGAAGGGCTGCGCCTTCATCGACCGCTGCCCGGTCAAGCAGAAGAAAGCCGCCTGCAACAGCAGCGTGCCGCTGGTGGAAGTCGAGCCGGATCACTGGGTGCGCTGCACGCTTTATACGGAAACGGCATAGCGCCATGCAAAATACTTTACTCGAAGTCAAAGACCTCAAAATGCACTTTCCCATCCGGCGCGGGCTGCTCAAGCGCGTCGTCGGGCAGGTGCGCGCCGTCGACGGCGTCAGCTTCACGATCCGCCGGGGCGAGACGCTGGGGCTGGTGGGCGAGAGCGGCTGCGGCAAGACGACCACCGGGCGCTGCGTGGTGCGCGCCTACGAGCCGACCAGCGGCGAAATTTTGTATCACGAGATGATGACCGAAGCGGTTGGCGACGCAGGGGCGAGACATGCCTCGCCCCTACAGACGAATGGCAGCGGCGATGACGTAGGGGCGCACAGCCGTGCGCCCCTACCAAACAACGGGTCGCTGCCCGACAAGGTGATCGATTTCGCCCGGCTGACGACGCGCGAACTGAAGGCGTACCGCCGCGAAATCCAGATGATCTTTCAGGACCCGTTCTCGTCGCTCAACCCGCGCATGACGGTGCTGGACATCGTCAGCGAGCCGCTGGTGATCCATTCGCGCAAGCCCTCCAAGCAGCTTAAAGATGAAGTAGCGGATTTGCTGCGCAAGGTGGGCTTGCGCCCGGAACACATGAACCGCTATCCGAACGCCTTCAGCGGCGGGCAGCGGCAGCGCATCGGCATCGCGCGGGCGCTGGCGCTCCGCCCCAGTTTGATCGTGTGCGACGAGCCGGTCTCGGCATTGGACGTGTCGGTGCAGGCGCAGGTCGTCAATCTGCTCCAGGATTTGCAGAACGAGCTGGGCTTGACCTACCTGTTCATCGCCCACGACCTGTCGGTCGTGGAGCACATTAGCAACCGGGTTGCGGTCATGTACCTGGGCAAGATCGTCGAGATCGCCGAGGCGAAGGAGCTTTACCGCCGCCCGCTGCACCCATACACCGAAGCGCTGCTCTCCGCCGTGCCGTCCACCAACCCCGACCTGAAGCGCGAGCGGATCGTGCTCAAGGGTGACGTTCCTAATCCGGCGAACCCGCCGCCCGGCTGTGCATTTCACACCCGCTGCGCCTATGCTCAGGATATCTGTAAGCGGCAGGCGCCCGAATGGCGTCCGTACAAAAACGGGCACGGGGTCGCCTGCCATTTCGCCGACGAACTCTCTCTGGCTGGAGCCGATCAAAATGTCACCCTCAATTGACCAGTTGAAACGCTGGCTCGCCTCCCCCGCGCCGACCGCCGACCTGCGTACGCAGGTGCGCGCCGCCGCCATCACGCCGCGCATGATCGCCGCGATTCGCTCGGTCGTACCCGACGTGCGGTCCGTACCCGTGCTGACCTACACGCTCTACCGCGAATTCGAGCGCAGCGGCGAACGCCCCGGCTATCAGACCCCGTATTTCGAGCGGCGAGCCAAGCTGGCGCGGGCAGTGGTCGAATACGTCATGGGCGACGAGTCGATGCTCGACCCGATTCACGATTTACTGTGGGCGATCTGCGAGGAAACGTCGTGGGTGCTGCCCGCCCACGAGGAGCAGGGACCCGATTACTGGCGCATCGACCCGACGGTGGTGCGCGACCAGCCGTTTGGGGCGCATACGGCGCTGACCCGCGAGCCGGACAGCATCGACCTGTTCTGCGCCGAAACGGGCGCGTCGCTGGCGGAAGCCATCCACCTGATCGGCGACGACCTCGCGCCGGAAGTGCGCCAGCGGGTGCGGCAGGAAGTCGAGCGGCACATCTTCAAGCCGTACCTGGCTTACGGGCGCGAACACTGGTGGTTCAAGGGGGCGCTCAACTGGAACGGCGTGGTCAACGGCAGCGTCGGGCTGGCGTTCCTGCGGCTGGAAAACGACGTTCAGACCAAAGCCGAAGCGCTGGCGATGGTGCTGGAAGGCTTCGAGGCGTATATCGCCACCGGCTTCGAGGCGGACGGCGGCAGCATCGAGGGCGTCGGCTACTGGAATTACGGCTTGATGTACACCGTCACGGTGGC
>JADLHH010000497.1 GCA_020848855.1 Anaerolineae bacterium
CAGCCCCAGAATCCCCATCGAGGATACTTTGCTGGTGGCGTGCAGTCGGGTGAACACGTCGGGAAGCCGCACGTTGCCGATGACGCCCAGCACGCAGAAGAACAGCCCGAATACCAGAAAGAAGATGCCCAACGCCTGAAGCATCAGAAAAACCGTCCTTCCGAAATGAACCGGGCGATAGCCAGGGTCGATACAAACGAAAACGCCGCCAGCGCGATGCCGATGTCGATGAACTGGCTGTTTTCCTGCACGATTCCCAGCACGATGATGATCGCGATCAGAATAGTGCTGGCGAGGTCAAGCGCCTGTAAGCGCTCCATCGTCGAGGGTCCCGTCCACACGCGGTACGTCGAAAACGCGAGCGCGATGACCAGGATGATGAGCGCCGCATTGGCGACAAAATCCAGCACCTCATTCATGATCGCGCTCTCCCAGAATACGCCGCAGTAAGCGCAGGCGCTGTTTTTGCTCGTCGTCAATCGCGGCGCGCGACGCCTCCAGGTCGAGACAGTGAATGTAGAGCACGCCGCCGTCGATAATGTCGATGACTATCTCGCCGGGTGTCGTGTTGATGCCATGCGCGCTGAGCGCCGTCAGAAGCTGGCTTTCGCTCAAATCGCCCGTATCGAGCGCGATCACACCGGTCTTGAGCTTGATCTGTGGACTCAGCACCAGCCTGGCAACTTTCAGCGACGACTGAAACGCGTTCACCAGAATACCGGCGATATAAATCACGACCGCCACCGGCTGATCCCATGATCGCAGCTTGCCAAAGCGAATCCCCAGCAGACGCAGCGAAATGAGCGTGACCAGCGCCAGGATGTAGCCCAACAGCAGGCTGTCGAGCGTAACGCGCCCGGTGATAGCGCACCAGATTAACGCGATGGGCGCAGCAGACAGCAGAAATTGAATCATGACTTCACCTCTGCTTGCTATACGGAAGTTCAACCGAGGCAGCGGACTTCGGCGTGTCTGCGGCGGCACGCGCGGCGCAGTCGTAAGCCCCTTCCGGCAGCGGAACGCCGACGCGGATCGACGGCGTCAGCACCGCGCAGGTATAGGCTGCCGGGTTCATGACCTGCGCGACCGTTTGCTCGGCAATATCGACCAGCGGCGCGGCAAAAATGCCAAGCGCAATACACACGCTGATCAGCAGCGCCGGCGCAAGCATCCCGTCGCCTTTGTGTTTGGCGGGGGCGTGTTCCTCTAGCGCCGGTTTGACGAAGATAAGCTGCCAGGTGCGGGTGATGTAGATCAGCGTGAGCAGCCCGCCGCCGATCACGATCCCCAGCACGACCCAGCTTGCCACGTCCGAGCCGCCGCGCACCAGCGCGACTTTGCTCATGAAGCCGTTGAGCGGCGGAATCCCGGCGAGCGCCAAGCCCCCCAGCAGGTACAGGATGCTGAGCGCGGTCATTCCCTTGCCCGCGCCGGTCAGCTCCTTCAGGTTCGCGCTGTGCTTCTCGTTCATGCTGGCGATCACCCCGGTGATCATCAGCAGCCCGGACTTGATGAAGGCGTGGTTGAAGATGTAAATCACCGCCGCCACCAGCGCCAGCTCGGACCCCCAGCCAATCGCCACCAGGATGAAGCCGATCTGCCCCAGCGTCGAATACGCCAGCATACGCTTGGCGTTCCAGGTTCGCAGCGCCGAAAGCCCGCCGAAGAAGATGCCGATCACGCCCAGCACGATCAGAATATTCTGGATGAGCGAGGCTTCCTGCGTCAGAAACAGCGGGTTATTGCGAATGATCCCGTAAATGCCGACCTTGACCACCACCGACGACAGCATCGCCGAGAGCGGCGTGGGCGCGGTCGTATGAAAGTCTGGCTGCCAGAAATGGAACGGGAACACCGCGCTTTTGACCAGAAACGCGCAGATCAGCATCACGGCGGCGGGCAGCGCCAGCAGCGGGCGCTCGCCGGTTGAAAGTGCCTGCGCGATCTGCGCCAGGTTGAGCGTTCCGAAAGTGGTGTACATCGCGGCGATCCCCAGCAGGAGCAGTAGCGAGCCGATCCCGCTGATGAAGATGTACTTGATGGCGGCTTCCAGTCCCAGCATATTGTCGGAAATGGCGACCATCACCACCGAAGACATCACCATCAGTTCCATAAAGACGAAGAAGGTGAAGATATCGCCGGTGTACAGACTGCCGTGCAGCCCGACGCTCATGCACAGGAAAGCCGGCATGAATGTCGGGTATGTCACGCTGTGATCCCGGCACTGCAGGCAGTACAGCAGCCCGGCGACGATCACGAGACTGCTCATAACGCACAGCAGCGCCGCCAGCCGGTCTGCCACCAGCACAATGCCGAACGGCGCCAGCCAGCCGCCCAGCCGGTACACCTGAACGCCCGCGCCGCCCGGCTCGAAATTTGCCGCCAGCACGGCGATGCTGCACAGCGACGCGGCGATCCCGGCGATCAGCGCGATGATGCGCTGAAGCCGGTTATAAGACGAGGCGAGCATACAGACCGCCGCGCCGATCAACGGAATGATGATCGGTCCCAGGACGAGCGCGCTTTGTGTTGCTTCCATGCTCAGCCCTTCAGTTGATCGATTTCATGCGAATCGACCGAATTGAACCGATTCGCCGCGACTTCGACCATTCCCAGAATCAGACAGTAAGACCCCAGGCTGATCACGATGGCGGTCAGCAGCAGCCCCTGCACCACCGGGTCGCTGGGTTGTCCGTTGGCTAGCTGGTCGGTATAAGGCGGAACCTGTCCGTCGAACGCGCCCGCCGCCAGCATGAACAGGTTGACCGCCGTAAAGAGTGTGTACAACCCCATCCCCGCTTTGACCAGATCGCGCCGTAGAAGCTGGAAGACGCCCAGCCCGAACAGGACACCCGTCGCAACTGCGAAAAAGATATTCATAGCTTCTCGATTCCTTCCGGACGTGTCATGGCGTTGATCATGGTGACGATGCTGCCAAATACGGTCAGGAAAATAGCGAACTCGAACACGGTGCTGGAGTTGATATGCAGTCCGCCCGGCAGCGGAACGTCGATGATACTGTAGTGCGTCAAAAAGCTTTCGCCAGCCAGCAGCGGCAGCACGGCGTTGGCGATTGCCAGTGTCACGCCGAGCGCGATCAGATATTCCACCCGCACCTGCCGCAGCCGCGCGCGCTCGTAGCCGAATACCTGATACCAGAGCGCGATGCCGATCCCGCCGACGACTCCGGCGGTAAACCCATCGCCGGGCGCGTCTCCCGCGTAGAGCAGATGCGCCAGCGCGATGATCATCGCTATCGGCAGCAGGAGTTTCGCGCCCAATCGTGTCAGCGGCGTTGCGATCTGGCTGGGCGACGGGATGGTTGGCGTGGGATTGCTCGACTGCCTCGAATGCGTCGAGATGTACAGGACGGTCAGAACGCCGCCCGCCGCCATGCTGAAAACCGTGATCTCGAACAGCGTATCCGTCCCGCGAAAGTCCGTCACAATCGCGCCGACCACGTCCTTGACGCCGACCGCGGTATCGGCGGTTTCGAGATAGTAGTTGGCGACGATGCTTTCGCGGCTGGGGCGGTTGACGACGGCTGCCAGCGCGAACGCGCCCACGCCCACGCCGACCAGAACCGAAACGAGGATGTCACGGCGGAGAACGCGCCTACCGCCGCCCCAGATCGCTTCGGCGGCGCGGCGTCGTTTGCGCTCGCTGATGCGGCTGAGCATGATGATCACCAGCACGGCAGCCAGCGTCTCGACCAGAACCTGCACCATCGCGATATCGGGTCCCGGCGCCAGCAGGAAAATCCCGCCGACCGCGTACCCGGCGACGCCCAGCGCGAGCGTTGCCAGCAGATGCCCCTTGAAGATGATGCTTGCAACCACCGCCGCGATGGTCAGCAGCAGCAGCGCGCCTTCCATGAAATTGGTGCTGGTCAGCGGCGAAATTTCGCCCGGCGTGCTGCCCAGATACTGCGTCGCGGGCAGCGCGATCAGCACGCCGATGACGCCCAGAATGATCGCCAGGTACTGGCTGAGCTTGCCGCTTTGCGTTTTCAGCACCGTGTCGCCGGCGTTGTTCAGCAGTTCGATGAAGCCCATGTAAACCTGCCGCCCGCTGGAGGGCGAGGAAACCGGCAGTTTCAGCCACCAGCCGCGCAGCAGGAAGATCACAACGCCAAGTCCGATCAACCCAAGGCTGAGGAAGAAGATCGGCGTGAAACCAGGGAACAGGTGAATATCGACGTGGGCGTCCGGCGGAGCCGCCATCTCCAGCACCGGAACCAGCACCGGCTCGATGAGCAGCGCGATGACGACCGACGCCGCCGCGATGATGCCGGGACCCAGCAGCATCAGCGGCGCATTGTGGTGGTGATCATGCGCGTGATCGTCGTGATGATGCGCGTCATCGTGCGCTTGCGGCTTCTTGAAAAAGACATCCCACAGGAAGATCGCCGCGACCGTCACGGTCAGCGCCGCTCCCAGGCAAACGCCGAGCACCACCAGCAGCGCGGCGGGTTCGTGCAGTTCGGTCACGGCGTGGAGCAGCGCTTCCTTCGCCGCGAAGCCCAGCAGCGGAATGACGCCCGCCATCGAAAAACAGCAGATGATCGTGACTGCCAGCGCGCCGGGCATCGAGCGCGCCAGCCCGCCCAGCTTATCGATGATGCGCGTCCCGGCGCTGTGGTCAATCGCCCCGGCGACCATGAACAGCGGGCTTTTGTACAGCGCGTGCGCCACAATGCCGACCAGCGCCGCGACATAGCCTTCATGGTGCGGCAGCCCCAGCATCAGCACCAGCGCACCCAGCCAGCTTACCGTCGCGTAGGCGAGCAGCCCCTTCAGGTCGCGCTGGCGCAGGGCAATTGCCGAAGCGATCACCATCGTCGCCAGCCCAACACCCGTCAGACCGACCAGCCACATATCGGTATCGCCGAGCGTCGGGTAAAGCCGCGCCAGCAGGTAAACCCCCGCCTTGACCATCGTCGCGGAATGCAGGAAGGCGCTGGCGGGCGTGGGCGCGGTCATACCGCCCGGCAGCCAGAAATGAAACGGGAACTGCGCGCTCTTGGTGAAGCACCCCAGCATGACCAGCGCCGTCACGCCTGCGTACCAGGGATGCTCCTGCATCCGAAACTGTAGTACGTCGGTGAACGACGCCGAGCCGCTCGCCAGCGATAGCAAAATCACCCCGACCAGCAGGGCTAACCCCCCGCCGCCCGTGACGACCAGCGCCTGCGTGGCAGCGCTGCGCGCGTCCGGGTTTTTGCCGTCAAAGCCGATCAGCAGGTACGAAAAGATGCTGGTCAGTTCCCAGAAGATGAACAGAACCAGCAGGTTGCCCGACAGCACCACCCCCAGCATACTGCCGGTGAACGCGCTGAGCAGCGCCAGAAAGCGCGGCGCTCGCGAGTCGCCGTCCATGTAGTAACCCGCGTACAGAAAGACGCCCGCGCCAATCCCGGTGATGAGCAGCGCGAAGATCGCGCTCAAGCCATCCAGGTACACTTCGAGCGACAGGTTGAACTGCGCCACCCAGGGATAGCTGAGAATAATGGCGCCTTCCTCGTGCACTTGAGGCAGCAGCGTGCATACCCACACAAACAGGACGAACAGGCTGCCTGCTATCAGGCGGCTCAGCCATTTTGCTGGAACCGATGTGGCGAGTAACGGGACTAACCCTGCGAGTAAAAATGGCAGGGCAATCAATGCCAATTGCATAGAGGCTCCTCAGACATCGTCAGCACAGCGGCGAACCGAATCCAATACTGTCTGGTCACGCTGCCCGACCACATGCGTCATCTATCGATTGTCTTGACGGATACTGAATACACAGCCCTGAGAGAAGACGGTCGATCGCGTTATCCATTTCCCGAGATTTAGCGCAGACCAGCACAGCAGTACGAAAGCATCAAATACAAAACCAACAGCTTTGGGAATATCAAGCTGTCCGGCGCAATGATGCTTCTATTGCAAGGAATCCGGTGAACGCACCAAGTGGATTATATCGGCGCAGCCGAACGAGCACCAATCTCGTGTCGAAAAGATAATAAGACTCTTATTGTAATTTTATCAGTTTATTATTTTTTGTTCTCCTCCCCTTACGCAGCCCCGAAAATGATCGAGCTGCCGCCGCCGGGCAGGTTACATAAGAATGTTCTTAGACCTGTCTTATAACTTCCACATCGTCAGCTTATAGACTTCACGAAGTATCGACCGCTCCGAAAACGTGATGCCCTTATGCTGCCTCTGGTGAAACCCGACCTATGTCCGCGCTGACGCCCCACCTTCCGCTCGCGCTGATCATGATTGGCGCTGTCATCTGGCTGTTCATCATTGCCGCGTGGAAACCGCAGTGGTTCAGGCAGACAACCTCCAGCCTCGCCCTCTGGTCAGCGGTCGAAGGCGTCATCTGCGCCCTGATCTGGACACTCTGTATGCCGATCATCGAACAGTCGCTCGGCGTAACCGGGATGCTCGACGGCGCGATAGTCGGTCTCGGCTGGGGCGGCATGTCGTTTTATGGCAAAACCCGCTTTCGGGCGGATCAATTCTATGAGGACGGCGAGCGCCTGCGTCGAATTTTCTGGCGTTAGGCAGCGCTTCGCCTACGGCAGCGGGCGGGCAATTCGGTGAGCCGACGCCGGGACGGGCAGCGTCTCAAGCTGGCAGTTCACAGACCGCAGCCGCCGCTCCAGATTCAGCATCCGCAACGACCCCAACAGCGAAAAATTCGAGGATGGCGCATCGACCAGCACACAGCCGGCGTTCAGCAAACATGCCGCCTGAAAAACGGCGTCGTGGAAGCTGACATACTGCATGGGCTGCACCACAAGCTCGACGCCGTAATCTTCGGCTGTGGCGCGGTATTCACCCAACCGTTTCCACTCGTGGAAATCCGGTGAAGACCAGCCGAACGCGCTTCCCAGCCACGCCGGCAGCACGGGAACCAGCCGCAGAAGCGTGACGTGTGTCCCCTGCCCGCGCGCCAGAGTGCAGGCATGGTGCATCGCTTCCCGTGTCCAGGCGTCGCCGCTCATCTGAACCATGATTGTTTTCATATCACTGTCCGAATACACACTCCGGCGCAGACGACGCCTTTGAACATCATCGTGAGCAGGCGAGCGAATCGCGTCTTTCGCATAGCATCGTTCAACCGCCACCGGGAATCGTAACGCGCCAGCATCGCCGTACAATCCGGCAAGATGCCCAAAGCTTATCGAGAGAACGTATGCGCAGGCTAAGGCTGTGCTAAGAACGTTCTTATTTTTCGAGCGAGAGCGCGGCGGGCAGGCTGACGGTGAAACATGCGCCGCGCGAAGGCAGGCTCTCGACGTGGATGACGCCGTCATGCCCGCGTGCAATCTGATTCGCAATCGCCAGCCCAAGACCGGCGCCGCCTTTCTGGAAAGCCCGGTCGCTCTCGACGCGGTAGAAACGCTCGAATAAGTGCGGCACATGTTCCGGCGCGATGCCGGGTCCCGAGTCTTTGATCTGAACGCGGATTTCACCCTGCGTCTGGGCTGCGGTGATCGTAATTTCTCCGCCTCGCGGCGTATACTTGACGGCGTTATCCACCAGGTTGAGAAACAGCCGAATGAGGTGGTCAGCCGTGCCCTGAACGATCAAATGCGGCGGGATGACTGCGCTCAGAACGATCGCCTTTTCGTCCGCCAGCACCCGTTCCTGCTCGACCACCGCTTCCAGCAAATCGCTCAGGTCGACCACTTCCGATTTCCAGTGTGACGGCGCGCTGTCCAGCCGCGCCAGAAACAGCAGATCGGTCGACAACCGGATCAACCGATCCGTCTCGCGCTGAATTTGCCGCAGCGCTTTCTGATAGTCTTCCGGCGTGCGGTTCCGGCTCAGCGCCACATCGACCTGCCCCTTGATCGCCGTGAGCGGCGTGCGCAGTTCGTGCGAGGCGTCGGCGGTGAAACGCCGCTCCGAATCGAACGCCGCCTGAACGCGATCCAGCATCCGATTCAGCGTTTCCGTCAGCCGCCCCAGTTCGTCATTGGGTCCCCGGTATGCCACCCGTTCGGACATATCAGTCGCGTTGATCGACTGTACCGTCCGCGTGATGTTGTCGACCGGGTGCAGCGCCCGGTTCGCAGTGAACAGCCCGCCAAGCACCGCGATGATCAGCGCAACCGGCAGCCCCAGCAGGATCAGGCGCATCAGGTTGGTCTGCGTGTCCTGAACGATGTTAAGCGACTGCCCCATCTGCAGCCAGGTATCGAACCGCGTCGTCTCGGTTTCGATCTGCTGCGTATAAATGCGCCAGGGCATGTCGTTGATGGCGACCGTCTGAAACTCGGATGCTGCCGGCGGCGCGAATGCCAGCGACGGGAACCCGCCCACGTCGGCGGCGACCGTCCCATCGGCTTCAACCAGTCGCAGCGCAAAACTGGACTGTGCCAGATAATCCTCGGCTGCTTCGGACATCGGATGCAGCACCGGCGGGTTGACCGTATCGTTCACGTCCACAAGCAGGTGCGACGCCGCGACCCGCAGCCCCTCGTCGATTTGCTTAAACAGGCGCTCCTGCAGTTCAAAGTGGAGATAAAGGCTGAAGCCCAGGACGATCAGCGCGAGGAACAACGTATACCACAGGGTCAGGCGGACGCGAATCGAGGCGAATCTAGTCATCTTGTTCATCGGCGCTCAGGCGATACCCCACTCCCCGTACCGTTTTAATGAGCGGCGTCTCGGCGTCCTTGTCGATCTTGCGCCGCAGATAGCCGATGTAAACGTCGACCGCGTTGGACTCGTTGTAGAAATCGAACCCCCACACCCGCTCGCCAATCTGCGTGCGCGTCAGCACATGCCCGGCATTCCGCATCAGGTATTCGAGCAGCATGAATTCGCGCTGGCTGAGTTCGAGGACGCGCCCGCCGCGCCGCACGATCCGCCGCGCCGTATCCACTTCGAGATCGGCGACGCGCAGGATATTCGTCGTTTGCAGCGGCGGACGGCGCAGCAGCGCGTTGATGCGGGCGAGCAGTTCGGAAAAGTCGAAAGGCTTGGTCAGGTAATCATCCGCGCCGGTATTCAAGCCGGTCACGCGGTCTTCAACGGAATCGCGGGCAGTCAGGATCAGGATCGGCGTCTTCACGTCCCGCTTGCGCAGTTCCAGGATCAGTTGCAGCCCGTCCATTTTGGGCAGCATGATGTCCAGCACCATGACGTCGTATTCGGCGTCCAGCGCGTATTCCAGCCCCTTCTCGCCGTCCTTTGCCCAGTCGACTCGATGCCCGGCTTCGCGCAGTCCCTGGCTGATGAACTTTGCAATCCCCTCTTCATCTTCGACCAACAGCAGCCGCACGATCTTATCCTCCCCAATTCAGGCAGACCGCTTGCCTGGGAGCGCCGAGGACTGTTATCCTGACAGAATCTAGCCTAAACCTCACCGGCATCATCCAATACCCTGGATGTAATCATCCCCCGCGCCTGCTGAATCTGTACCGGCTCGCCAATGATGCCCAGAATGTCGCCCGGCTCAAGCTCAGTCCCGGATTTGGGCTTGGGGATCAGATTCGCATCCCGAAGAATCGCCACAATCGACGCGCCGGTGATCGCCCGCAGGTTCGCCACCGCTATCGTCTGCCCCACGACCGGGCTGTCGTCGGGGACGGGCAGCCAGGCGATTTCCATGCCTTTCGCGGCGGTGATCATCTGATCTAGTATCCGCTGCTCGCCCACTGTCGAAATCGAGACATCATACTGGTCGCGCCGTACCGCGTCGGCATACTGCTGAACTTCGTTCGGCGCAAAATCCAGCCGCAGCAGCGTATGCCGCATCATTTCCAGCCCACCTTCGAGTTCGGGGTGAATCACGTCATGAGCGCCCAGTTCGATGAGACGGCTCACGCCAGTACGGGTAGACGCCCGCACGATAATG
>JADLHH010000498.1 GCA_020848855.1 Anaerolineae bacterium
GAATGCCAGCGCCGAGAGCAGGAAGAGCAAGACCAGAATAGTGCTCAGGTGTAACTTGCGCATGGGGCAAACTCCTAACCTAAGGCGTTCTGAACCGGATAAATCTTGCCAGGATGATCTGCTAATGCTCTTCGCGCCTCCTTTTCTCAATAATCAAAGGTCAATTCTGAATAATCGCGCGGCATTACCCGCGAAAATCAACTGGATGTGGCTTTCCGCCAAGCCGAGTTCGCGCACGTCGCGGATTTGATCCTGCAGGTAGCGTTCGGCAAACCCGCGCGGGAAATAGCTCGAATCGGTGCCGAAGATGATGCGCTCCGGTCCAATCGTCTCCATGTACTTGCGGAACAGCTTCTTGACCGTCCAGTCGCCATCGACCCACTTCACCCACTGGTTCGAGCCGGATGTGTCGATGTGAACATTGCGGCACGCCCAGCATAGTTGCAGCGTCTCACGAATCCAGGCGCAGCCGAAATGCGGGATCACGAAGTTGACATCCGGGAAATCCTTGGCGACATTGTGCAGCTTAAGCGGGTTGATGTTCTCGTGCCAGGCGATGCCGCCGCCGCCGCCCTGAATGCCGAAGTGGATCAGCACCGGGATGTTCAATTCGGCGCACGCTTCCCACACCGGGTACGCCGCCTCGTCCTCGATGGCGCGATCCAGCATGGGCGCGAGCAGCTTGTAGCCCTTCAAACCGAGTTCATTCACCGCGCGCCGGAGTTCGTCCGCAGCCGTCTCGGCGAACGGAGAGTGGTGAGCAAAGCCGATGAATTTACCGGGGTATTTGGCGACGATGCTCGCCAGATGATCGTTGCCGCCGCCGGTGACGAAGCCGACGGCGCGCAGTCCGTAGCGGTCGATCTCGTCCGCCCAGCGCTTCGCCTGGGTGTCGTCGTCGGGCGGGCTGCTCTCCGCCGGCTCGAAGCCCCACGCCAGCCGCCATTCCTTGCTGTACGCCGCCGCCTGCGCGCGGGCGATCCCGGCGCGGCGCTCGCCCCGCCGCTTGACGTAGTCCTCGTAAGGCGACGGTCCCATGCCTTCGAACCAGGGGCGGTTCGTCGGGAAATGGGTATGAAAGTCGATCACTTCGAGTTCTTGATACATAAGGCTTCTCATGAGATTTTATGAAAATAGTATTTGCGATTGTACCGAATTAATCATTATCTGCCTACCGGAGCGATGAATCCAATTTGGTTCGCTCGCGGCGGGGAAAGAGGAAATTATATCGGGCGTGCCTGTCGGGAGTGCATGGGAGTCGAACCCACCGCAGCCGGTTCCACCGCCTGCCGCCGATTTTGAAGATCGGGACGCCCACCGGGACGCATTCACCCCCCGCCGGGGGATTGTAGCAAAGCGCCTTAACCGTTGCTATGCGTCGTCGGCGCCCAAATCGTCGAGCTTCAGGCGCAGTGTGTTCGCCCACGTCGCGCCCGGCGCGAGGGCGAGCGGGAACACGTGGAGCAGCACCGTCCCCTGATGGATGCGCTCGTAGCCGCCTTCGCTCATCGTCACCGGTTCGAGCGGGAAGCGCCAAAGCGATGCTGGCACAGTCAGCGTTGTCGTGACCTCGAAGCCGCGTATCTGTGTGCCGAGCCGGTAGCCGGCGACGTTCTCGCTCGCGCCCGCCTGCCCCATGCCGACCGTGTCGCCGTCGAAGATCGCCAGATAGCACATGGGCGTGTTGCCGCCGTCGAAGCCGTAGCTGGTCTCGATGCCGAAGCGCGTTTTGATCGGGGTGCTGGCGAGGTTGGTGACGGCGTACTCGACCAGCAGTTCGCGCACCCCAGCGGTGATCGTCAGGCGTTTCTCGACGCGCACCGGCAGCGCCGCGTTCCCGACCTTCACCTGCCCGTCGCGGCGCAGCGTGACCGTGCAGGCGTTCGTGCCGCTGCCGCCGACTTCCGCCGTGTAGCTGCCCAGCACGAAATCGCCGGTTTCGGCGTAGTCGGCGCGGCGGAATTTGTCCAGCGTCACGTCGTCGCCCAGAAAGTGGTCGATCAGCGCGCCGCGCCGGTGCCAGTCCACGACCAGATCGCGCTCCAAACCAAGCTGTTTGGCGCGGACGTGGGTCGAATACAGCCAGTCGGGGGCGCTCCACTGCGGCATCTCCGGCGTGATCACGTCGCTGCGCGCCGCCGCCTCCTGTAAATCGATGTGGTAGCCCTCGCGCCGCCGCGTCATGATGTTCAGCAGGTTGTAGCGGCTGGGGATGTCGTCCCATTCGTAGATCGCGCCGCCGAACGCGGTCGAGATCACGAACGAGAACGGGGCGCTGCTGACGACGATCTCGCTGTGGCTGTCGAGGTCGAAGTCGATCAGCTCGGCGCGCACCTGATCGTCCAGAATCAGCGCTTCGGCGGCGAGCAGATTGGCGTAATTCGCCGCGCGGATGTGGAACAGGTAGATGCCGCCGAACACGCCGTGCCAGTAGGCGCAGTTACACTGCGACGCCCACAGGTGTTTGAGGGCTTCGGCTTTCGCCTCGCCGTCGGGCAGGGCGTGGATGCGGCGGCTGGTGTACATGCCGCGCTTCTGCATCTGGTTGACTTCCGGGTACCTGGCGAGGAAATTGCGCCAGAAGCCGCCGCGCAGGTAGCGCTGGACGCGCCGGACGTACTCGGCGCGACCGGGGTCGCTGTGCTGCTTGCTGTCGATCTCGCGATCCATGTCCAGCCGCAGCGCCTTGATCTCGTGCATCCGCTCGGCGGGCAGCGCCCACTCGGTCATTTCGAGGTACGACGCCGTCGGCAGGTAGGCGCGACCGCGCGCTGGGTACTGGCGCATGTAGTCGCCGGGCGTGGTCGTCTCCAGCCAGCCGCCGCTGGCTTCGATGGCGCTGAACAGCTTATCCATGTAGCCGTTCTGCCAGCAGTGTTCAAACGTACCGGGCCACATGCCAAACTTCTCGCCGTCGTCGCCCATGACCGCCAGCGCGGGCGGCAGCACCGGGTTCGCCAGCCGCTCCGCCTGCTCGCGCAGCCAGCCGAGAATCTGCTCGACGGGACTCCAGGGCAGCATATAGCGCAGCGCCGTCGAACTGGGGAACATATTGAGCGTGTAGCCCTGCTCCTCGGTCACGTAGTAGCCGAACAACTCGTCTTCGGTGAAGCCTGTGAAGTGGAAATGGGTGTCGTCGACGACGGCGTAGCGCAAGCCTGCCTGCGCGATCGGGCGCGCCAGCGACGGCTCCCATACCCGCTCCGCCAGCCACATGCCCTGCGCCCGCTGCCCGAAATCCGCCTCGACCGAATCGCTCAGCAGCTGGATTTGCCCGATCTTATCATCGTCGCTGAGCATGACCAGGATCGGCTCGTAGTACGCGCCGCCGAGGATTTCAAGCTGCCCGGCTTCGACCAGCGCTTTCGCGCGGGCGTACAGTTCCGGGTGCTGGTCGAGAATCCAGTCGCGCAGCGAGCCGGTGAAGTGCATCCCCACGCGAATTTTCGGGTGGCGCTCCAGAATCTCGATCAGCGGCAGGTAGCTTT
Organism: Anaerolineae bacterium; assembly: GCA_020848855.1. The sequence goes on from JADLHH010000498.1 coordinate 3,489, forward strand.
TTTCGTAAGCCTCGGCAAACACGTTCTCGAAATTGCCGACGGGCTGGTGATTGTGAAAGACGAGCGATAAGTATATTTTCGGCGTCAAGAGATTATCCTTACCCGGAATCAAATCCTATTTTCGCACGTAGGGGCGTTCAATTGAGCGCCCCATACGCACTGGAGCGGTTGTCGGGAAAATTGTTGTGTGTAGGGGCGTAACATGTTACGCCCCTACAAAAACGACTGTGCGTTTTCTCAGCACTCGGTACTCAGCACTTCTTTTCAGAAAAGCGACCTCTGCGTGGGCGGTGGCGCGTCTTCGGCTGCCGAGGATGGCGGCTTCTGTCCCTTGTTTCGCAGCTCGCGCACCTTGTCGACGACTTCAGGAATCCGCTTGAAGTCGACTTCCATCGGCGATTGCAGGCTGGGGTTGCGCAGCACCGCCGCCGGGTGGAACAACGGGTAGTAGGCTCTGCCGTTCTCGATCTTCGCCTGCCCGTGAATCTGGGTGATCCTGCCGTTGGGGAAGTAGCGCGCCATGCTGAAGCGCCCCAGCGTGACGATGATCAGCGGGTCGATGAGGTTGATCTGCTGGTCGAGGTACGGCTTGCAGGTGTTGATCTCCACGGGGAGCGGGTCGCGGTTTTCCGGCGGGCGGCATTTGACGACGTTGGTGATGAACACCTCGTTGCGGGTGAGGTTGATCAGCTTGAGCAGGGCTTCCAGGTACGTGCCGGAGCGCCCGACAAAGGGCAGCCCCTGTCGGTCTTCGTTGTAGCCGGGTCCTTCGCCGATGAACATGATCGTGGCGTGAATATCGCCCGCGCCAGGGACGGCACGAGTTCGGTTCTTGTGCAGGTCGCAGAGCGTGCAGGTGCGAATCTCTGCCGCAATCTTCGCCAGCGCCTCGGCGCGCTCATCTGCCATTGTCGTCCCTTTCGCTTCTCATAAGGCGGATGGTAACACCTTGGCTGAGCCACGACAACCCCGTCGCAGGGCGCCCGTGTATTTGAAAGAATTCCACATTTTCCCCGAAGGGCGTAAATTCGGCTTGCATTCCGGGCAAATAATCCCATAATTTAATTAAACTAACTAATTGAATGGCGCCCGGACATGACGAAAGCAAAACGAGGCGACCCCGAAACTTTCGCGCTGGCGGAACGATTACTCGGCGTATTCCTTCGGCTGACGCAGATTACGAAGGACGAAACCCCCGACGACATGGTGGCGCAGTTGAACGTCAACCAACTACGCGCGCTGAACCTGATTTACCACGAACCGGGGATTTCGCAGAAAGCGCTGGCAGATCGGCTGGGCGTCACATCGGCGTCGGTCTCGGTCAGTATCGGCAAGATGCTCGAAGCCGATCTGGTCGAACGGCATCACGATTCGGAAGATGGACGTATCCAGCGCCTGTACCTCGGCGCGAGCGGTCGGGAACTGGTGCGCCGGGCGGAAGACGTGCAGGTGCAGGTGATCGCCGAACTACTGGATGGGCTGCCGCTCGACGAGCAGCGACTGGTCGTTCAACTGCTGGAACGGGCGCTGATGATACGGGAAGACCTACCGGATTCTCTAGCGATATTGAGCGGCTAGAGCTTTCGTACTAATTACTTGTTTGTCCGTGTCGCATTCGATCGATTCATGCGGTTTGGGCAGGCAGGGGCGAGGACGGAAACCAAACAAATGGCAGGCACCCATACGTTAGGTCAGGCAACCGCTCGCGTTCTGGTGATTACCCAGGACGTTGAAGTTACCAAGCTGCTCAACAACCTGATGCTCCACAACCGGGTTCAGGCGGGCGTGTCCGACTCAACCTGGACGGCATCCCGCTTCCTGAGCACCAACCCCGCGCCCGATCTGCTGATTCTCGACCTCGATACGCCGAATGCCCACGCGGTCGAGTTTCTGGAGCAGCTTCGCCGGCACAGCAAGCTCAACCGGCTGCCGGTGCTGGTGCTGATGTCGTTCCCC